>NZ_CAMTTF010000002.1:600000-752931 GCF_947077765.1 Salinibacter grassmerensis
ATGCGGTACGGGTCGTCCGCCTCGCGCCAGGGCATCGACCGCTTGTGCTCGTCGTACCAGTCGAGCAAGTCGGTCCGGAAGGCCTGGCGCTGGCGGTCGGTGGGGGACAGGGGAAGTGTAGGAATGGGAACGTGGGAGGCAGCGTATGCGAGAGAACGGTTGGGTGGGAGCTCGGACCTGAGGGGTAGACCTATGGCCGAAAACGGATTTGGACGACGAGAGTGTCGGGCGGGGCGTCTTCGGATTCGGCCCGAAGAAGGGCGCGGTGTACGCCGGGAGCGGCACCCTTCGGGATCCAGGTGAAGGAGCGGCCGGCGACGCCGCTCAGAGCAGGGCCGCGGAGGAGCGCGTAATGGGTCACCGAGCGCCCGCTCAGGGACTCCGGGAGCGTAAGGATGAGCGGTGTGCCTGCGTCGGCTGATGCGCGCACCGTGTCGGGCGGACGAAAGAGAACCGATGCAACCCGTGAACTGCCGCCGGATTCAAAAGGTGTTGGTGGCGAGTCAGTCTGGAATCCCATCACGCCCAGCAGGCCGGCCGCGAGAGCGGGGAGGAAGGCGCGACGCAGGAGCGTCATGATTCAAAACCTCACAGTGAGCAGTCACCGGCGACACGTCATATACCCGACCGTCGGGACGGTGTTGCTCGTCCTGGGGGGACTGTTGTGCATCGGCGGGCAGCGGGCCGTGCGCGCCCAGTCATCGGTGTCCAGCCCCGACACGCGAGTGGAGCAGTGGCGGCTGGTGCTAGACGGAGAGCGCGTGGAGTGGCCGGACACGGTTGCGACTGCATCGCCCAACCGGGTGCGTGCGGTCGGCCAGCGTGTGCTGCGCCACCTCCGTCGGACGGGACACTACTACGCTACGCTCGATTCGGTGTCCGTCGACACGAGCAGCGCCGGGCCCGATGTCCGATTCTATGCCCGCCGTGGGCCGCGGGTGCGGGTGGGAGCCCTTCGTCTCCGAGGGGACAGCGCCGTGCCGGCGCCCGAATTGCGCATGCTCATGGAGACCGAAGAAGGTGCTCCGCTCCGGCCTGGCCAGTTGGAGGCAGACATTCAACGGCTTCTTGATCGATATGAGGAGGCCGGCCGCCCGCTCGCCCAGATTCGTGTGGTGGAGACGACGCCCTCTGCGGCCGGGACGGCCACCATCCGAGTTACTCTTCAGATCGACGAGGGGCCTGCGCTGTGGCTCCGGCGTGTTGAGGCATCAAACGACGCTCGGGCCACCCCGGAGCTTCTGGCGTACCTGGCGGGGCTGGAGAAGGACGAATCCCTGCGCGGCTATGACCCGGACGCCATCCAGCGTCGCCTCCGAGAGCACGATCTTTTCCGGACGGTGGGAGCGCCCCAACTGCGAGTTGCGAACGACGGGGGCGCCGTTCTCCGCATCCCGATTGAGGAAGCCCCCCCGGGAGCGTTCGACGCCGTGCTTGGCTACCTGCCCCCATCCCCGACCCGCAATTCGGGACAGCTCGTCGGCAGTGGGCATCTGGTCCTGAAGCACCTGTTCGGTGGGGGACGACGGGCCGAATTTGCCCTCGACCGGCGGCCCGGACAGGCGAGTGTTGTCGATGTCTCCGTCGCGGATCCGTACCTGTTCGGGCGTCCGGTGCGGGTGTCCGGCCGGTTTCGGGGAGAGCAGCGGGACTCAACGTACGGGGAGCGGATCTACGAGCTTGAGGGAGGGTACCGGCTGGGCAACGGACTGGAACTGACGGCCACCCTCAGCCGCGAGGCGGTGCGCCCCGGCCCCGCCGGGACGCAGGTTCGCGGCCCCCGCCAGTCGATCCCTCGGGCCACGACCTTGTTCTACGGTGTGGGCGTGCGTTACCGACAGCTCGACCGTTCCCGAAATCCGCGGCGCGGCGTCTCCCTTAACGTCCAGCTTTCGCAGGGCCGCAAGGAGCGCCAGTTCCGCCGCGTTGTGGCCTCTGGCGACACGACCCAGGGTTCCGACTCTTTTCGGCAGGAGCGCCTCCAGGGGCGCGTGCGGATGTACCTTCCGCTCTTCGACCGGCAGGTCGTTGTCGCAGGGGGCGACGGCTCCGTGCTCCTTAGCCGAGACTACGATCGGAGTGACCTGTTCCGGCTCGGCGGGGCCACGTCGCTCCGGGGCTACGACGAGGACCGGTTCGTGGGGAATATTGCGGCACGGGGCCTCGTCGAGTACCGCCTGCAACTCGACCGGGCCTCGTACGCCCACGCCTTCTTCGACCTCGGATACGTCGTGCGTCCCGAACTGGGCGCCACGACGGCCACGCGGGGCTGGCACCCTGGCTACGGCCTCGGGATGCGCCTGCAGACGGCCCTCGGGCGCATCTCGGCCAGCTATGCGCTCAACCCGCAGGTGCAGAGTCCGGCCAACGGGCGTGTGCACCTTGGGCTTTCTGTTGGGCTCTGAGAGTTGCCATTCTGAGCAATGGGGCTTGCCAACGGACCGTTTTTCGATGCACTGCATTCGTTGGGGCAGCACAGAGTCACCACTCCGGTAGCACCCGCACCCGCGATGACCACGAACTTCTACGCCCCGCCCTCCGCCATTCGGGCCAGCCGCGTCGTGCTGCCGGAAGAGGAGGCGCGGCACCTGCGAACCGTGCTGCGAGGCGGAGAGGGCGATAAAATGACCGTGGTCGACGGAGACGGCGGCTGGTATCGTGCACGGATCGATCACGTGGGGCCCGACCAAGTGGTGGGGACAATCACGGAGCAACGGGAAAACGTCGGCGAACCCACGATCGACGTGACGGTGTGCCTGGGTATTTTGAAGAAGCGGTCGCGCTTCGAGACGTTCGTGGAGAAGGCGGTGGAGCTGGGGGCCCGGCGCATCGTGCCGCTGCGGACACGGCGTACGGAGCGCGAGTCGATCCGGGACGAGCGGCTCCGGAACGTCATGGTGGCCGCGATGAAGCAGTGTCGCCGCAGCTATCTTCCGGCCCTCGCGGCCCCGCAGTCGATCGGGTCCCTACTCACCGAGGAGGCGGAGGAGATGCGGCTCGTGTGTCATGCGGGGGAGAAATCCGTTCCGGTCCAGCAGGCGGTTACGGACACGCGACCGGCCACGTCGGCCCTCGTACTCGTGGGCCCCGAGGGGGGCTTCACGCCATCGGAGGTTGAGGCGGCCGTCGAGGCAGCGGCCACGCCGGTGTCGCTCGGGGCGCGCCGGCTCCGGGCGGAGACGGCGGGGCTCGCAGTGTTGCAGTCTGTGGTTGGGGCACACCCGGGCGAAGTAGAAGCAGCCCCGAGACCGCACGGGCAAAACGGATGAAAAACGGGGCGGCGAGGAGCACGGCACTCAATGGCTCGTACCCCGAGTAAATTTCGCAGTTGCCTTGGACACTGAGGAGGCAGGCAACTCATCACCGTACGCCAACTTCAACAACTTCAATAGGCACACGGCTGCTCCTGTCCCCACGCTGCACATCCGATGAGTGATCTTACCGAACGCCGACTCTCCTCCGAGCAACTCGTTGACGGGGTGCTACTGAAGGCGTTCCGCGACGAGGTGCGTCTGCCCAACGAGCAGACGTCGGTTCGCGAGTGGATCGACCACCCGGGTGCGTCGGCCATCGTCCCGGTGTTCGAGGATGGGCGAACGCTCCTGGTGCGCCAGTTTCGCTACCCGCCCCGACGTGCTTTCCTGGAGGTGCCGGCCGGCAAGATTGACGAACCGAGCGAGGCCCCCGTAGACGTGGCGGCGCGAGAACTGGAGGAGGAGACAGGGTGGCAGGCGGGACGGTTCGAGCACGTCGGGGCGGCCTATCCGTGCATTGGCTACAGCAACGAGCAGATCCACGTGTTTACCGCGCACGACCTGGACCGCGGGACGCAGGCCCTTGCAGATGGGGAGTTTGTGGAAGTCGTCGAGATGGGCCTCGAAGAGGCACTGGCCCGGGCCCGCAGCGGAGACCTTCAAGACATGAAGACGGTCACTGCACTCGTCTACGCCGCGGCGCACCTGAACGAATCATCCGCGGCCCCGTAGCGTAGACCGTTGTTGAAATATATAAGCACTTCCGCCATCGACTTCTCTCTGACAAAGCGGACGGGTTGACATGTTTTCATTCATGGTCGTCCTCATCGCCCTCATTGCGGCTGTTCTCGTCCTGGTGATCCTCATGCAGAGCGGCCAGGGGCAGGGCCTCTCGGGCATCGCCTCCGGCGGCGCCACCCGCCAGGTGCTCGGCACGCGACAAGCTCCCGACATGCTTGAGAAAGCGACATGGACCCTCGCGGCGGTGTTTATCTCCCTGTGCGTCATCACCAACTTCTTTATCGACACGGGGGAGCAGGAAAGTGTCATCCAGCAGCGGGCTCAGGACAACCCGTCTCAGCAGGGACAGACGCCTCCGGGTCAGGGGAATGGCGCCGCCCCGCTTCCCGGCCAGGGTGGAGGGAGCGGCCCGAGTGGGAGCGGCCCGAGTGGAGGCGGCGGAAACTAGGGGTAGGCGCTCAGCGGCGCCCCACAGAGTTGCGTAGCGCAGATGGCGAGGTGCTTTTCAGGCATCTCGCCATTTCTTTTTCTGGCGGAGAAACGCAAAAAAGCGGCAGCCCCGGCTCGGGACTGCCGCTCGTATTCGGGCGGATCATGCAAATCTGTAAGCCGAATTTGGTCCGTTCGCCCCGGCGCCGCGCCGGACGACGAAGGGACCATCATCTATCTGGGACGACCGTCGCCGATCGTCTCGAGCGGCCTACCTGCACCGAAAAGGCGGGCAGCCTTTCCCCAGATGATCACCGGGGCCGGTGCTACTTGGCCTTACACCCCGTAGGGTTTGCCGGGCCGCCCCGGTCGCCCGGAACGCCGGTGCGCTCTTACCGCACCCTTGCACCCCTTACCCCGACGGCTGTCGGGGCGGGACTGCTCTCTGTTGCACAAGCCGTCGCGCCGAGGATGCTCGGCACGCCTTCCCGTTAGGAAGTACGGTGCCCTGTGGTGTTCGGACTTTCCTCACCGCCGACCCGACTGCGTACAGACGGGATGCGACGGAGCGATGGTCCGATTTGCACGTCCCTCTTATGTACCGTGCCGGTGGAAAAAAGGTCCTGCTTGTGCCTGCGGCTAGGGGCACGCAAAAAAGCGCAGCGGCCTCGGCGGGCGGCTGCGCTTTTAAAGGTCGAGTGTCTCCTTCATTTCGTCGACCGTCTCGTTGTAGAGGTCCTGGTCGACGATGATGCGTCCGGTGTGCTCGCAGGCGACGACGGTCTTTCGCTTCCGGATTTCGACCTGTCGCTGCGGCGGGACGGCGAAGCCGGCGGCGGCGCCTCGCTTGAGCGGCACGACGGCCCGGCCGTCGCGGAGGCGATCGCGGAGCTTCGAGTAGGCCTTGAGGTAGCGGCTGTCCACCTTCTCGGATGCCTCGTCCCGGAGATCCTCGAGAGTCTTCTCCTCGTCCTCCGTGTCGTCGACGACCTCTTCGAGCTCGTCCTGCTTCTCGTCGAGTACCTTCTCGAGCTCGTCGAGGCGTTCCTGCGTTTCCTCAATGGACCCCTCGTTCGACTCGATGGTCTCCTCGGCCTCCTCGATGGTCTCTTCGGCCTCGGCGATGCGCTCCTCCTGACTTTCAATCTCCTTCGTGAGCGCGTCGAACTCGCGGTTGTTGCGGACTTCGAGCTGCTGCTCCTCGTACTTGTCAATGAGGCCCTCAGCCTCCTTGATGTCGAGCTCGGCCTGCCGCTTGGCCACCTTTTGCTCCTGGACCTCTTCGTCGTAGTTGTCGAGGCGTGTCTCGAGGCCCGCCTTCTCGTCCTCCAGATCGCGAATTTCGGCGGGGAGGTCGCCGCGGAGCTTCTGGATCTGGTCGATCCGGTTGTCAATATGTTGGAGCCGGACCAGGGCACGGAGCTGATCCTCCACATCCGTCTTTTTCTTTCGGGCAGTCGGCATAGACTAGCTGTTTTTGATCATTTGAGCGCGGATGAACACCACCCAACATGTACATTCACACTGGACGGAGGTTCATACCTCCATATGGGACTTCTTTCATTTCGTGCAAAAACATTGGGGCAGGCCGGGAGGTCAGCCCGTCTGAGCGACCGTCTCGGGGCAACGACGGTACACACCGGTCGTGCGTAGGGGGCATCCAATCACACCGAGAATGTTGGACGTCCGTCTCTGGAGATGTTCCTACGAGTGGTTGCTCGAGGAGTCGCTCGTCGGGACGAACGTGCGCATGGGGCTGGTGGTAGTGGCCGTCCGGTGCCAGTCGACTCGGGGAAACTGCCCCTGGAGCCGGTCGCGGAGCAGGGCCTCAGTGAGGGCTTCGGTTTCGTAGTGGCCGGGGTCGACGAGGGCCATCTGAGGGGTGCCGTCGCGGTTGAGCACGTCGAAGAACTCGTGGTACTTGACGTCCGCGGTGACGTAGGCGTCGGCCCCGGCGCCCCGGGCCGTGCCGATGAAGTCGCTCCCGGCGCCGCCGCAGACGGCGACGCGCTCGACGGTCACGTCGGGGTCGCCTGCGTAGCGCAGGCTGCCGGCGTCGAGGCGCGTCGCCACGCGCTCGAGAAACGCGGAAAGCGGCATCGGTTCCTCCAGGTGCCCCAGGGCGCCGAGCCCGGTCTGCGAGTTTTTTTGCTTCACGGGATAGAGGTCGTGGGCCACCTCCTCGTAGGGGTGAGCCTCCTGCAGGGCCGCCATCACGGTGCCCAGGTTCCAGCGGGCCACCTCCACCTCGAGCTTGCGCTCGTGTGCGGACTCCACCGCGCCCCCAGCCGTCCCGATGTGGGGGTCGGCGCTGGCGCCGGGCTTGAAGAAGCCGGTGCCTTCCGACGCGAACGCGCAGGCCTCGTAGTCGCCGATCCGGCCGGCGCCCGCGTCGGCGAGGGCCTCCCGCACCCCGTCGAATGCGTCCTCCGGCACAAAGACAGCTAGTTTGTAGAGCGTGTCTTCAAAGCCGTCGAGGAAGCCGACGTCGGTCAGCCCCAGTCGGTCGGCGAGGGCAAACGAGACGCCCTCCGGCGCCGCGTCGAGGTTCGTGTGGATGCTGTAGAGCCCGACGCCCGCCTCCGCGAACTGGAGGGCCAAGTTGGACACATAGTCGTCGGCCGTCACGCCGTCGAGCGGCCGGAAGAGGAGAGGGTGGTGGGTGATCACGAGCTCGGCGCCCTGGTCCTTCGCCTCCGCCAGCACCTCTGGCGTCGCGTCGAGCGCCAGCACCGCAGACGTTACGGGTCGGGATGCATCGCCCACCTGCAGGCCGACGTTGTCGTAGTCCTGCGCGGACCCGGGCGGGGCCCAGGCTTCGAGGGCGGAGGTGATGTCGGCGATGGCGGGCGCGTCACTCATAAAACACGTGTTGCGGAATCAGGAGCAGTGCGGTGGTCGCTACGGGTGGATGGGAGAGGCGGGCTCGGCGCGAGGAGACACCTCTGACGTCGGGACCCCGAACGAAGTGCCCACATCCAGCCCGGAGGCAATGAGCGGATCGTTTAGGGGCACGGTTCGGGTTTTGCCGGCGATCTCGTCGAGTGGAACCTGTGTGAAGGCATCGTTCTGGACCGCAACCATGACGCCCGTGGTGGCCTCCGCGACCAGGGCCGCCGCGCGGGTGCCCAGGGCCGTGGCGAGGGTTCGATCGTACGCCGTAGGAGACCCGCCCCGCTGCATGTGGCCGAGGACGGTGGTCCGGATGCTGGTGTCGAGGTGCTCCCGCAGTTGGTCGGCGAGGACGCGGCTGATGCCGCCGAGGCGGATGGAGTCGGTGTATTCTTCGCCCCGCTCCTGCACCACGTAGTCCTCCTTCTTCCCCCGAGCTCCCTCGGCCACCGCGATGATTGTGAAGCGCTGGCCACTCCGCTCGCGGTCCCTGCACACGTCCGCAACGTTTTCCACCTCGTACTCGATCTCCGGCAGGAGAATCACGTCGGTTCCACTGGCGACCCCTGCGTGAAGGGCAATCCAGCCCGAGTACCGGCCCATCGTCTCGACGATCATCACCCGGTGGTGGCTCTGTGCCGTCGTGTGGATGCGGTCGATCGCGTCGGTTGCGGTGCTGACGGCCGTGTCGAACCCGACCGTGCGGTCGGTGCCCACCAGGTCGTTGTCGATCGTCTTAGGCACGCCCACGATGTCGACGCCGAGGTCGGTAAGTCGATTGGCGATGGACATGGTCCCGTCACCGCCAATCGCCACCAGGGCGTCTAGGTCGAGGTTGCGGTAGGTCTTCATCACCTGGGCAGACACGTCGGCGCCCCCCCGGGGAAGGTAGTTGAAGGGGTCGGCCTTATTGCTGGCCCCGAGGATGGTGCCGCCCCGGGTGAGGATGCCGCTCACGTCGCGGTAGTGGAGGGGGTCGACGTTGCGGTTGACGACGCCGCGGAACCCGTCCCGGAAGCCGAGCACCTCCGCATCGTGCTGGAGAGTAAGGCTCTTCGTTACGGCACGGAGCGCAGCGTTGATGCCGGGGCAGTCGCCCCCGCCGGTCAGAACGCCGACGCGAAGAGAGTCACTGGCCATGGGGCGGCGCAGGAATTTGAAAGAAGAACCGAAACGGACACGAGCCCGGGACTAAAATTTTAGTTGGTGGTCTTATGAGCGGAGGCCCGGAAGTGTGCAAGGGGAATGCGAAAAAAGGATTCGTTCGGAGGAACGCAAGCGCTCCTGCCTCTGCACGGGGGGGTAGAAGGGTGCTGAGAGCGGTTCGGACCATCACGGGTCGCCGAAAAACTCCGGCTCCGCCAGCGCGTTGAAATCGCGCAGGTGATCATAGATGACTCACTGACGTGCTCCAAAATCAACCCGTCTCATGAAGGTTCAGCAGTCGAGAAATGTTCTCGGCGGGGTCCTCCGCGCGTGCTCGATGGATCCAGAGACCGGATTCTACCGGGACGGCCACTGCCGAACGGGTCCCCGCGACACAGGCAGTCACGTGGTGTGTGCCGAGATGACGGAGGCGTTTCTGGAGTATACGAAGCGCCAGGGCAATGACCTTATGACGCCACGTCCAGAGATGGACTTTCCAGGGCTGGAGCCTGGGGATCAGTGGTGCCTCTGTGCGGCGCGGTGGCGGGAGGCCGTGGAGGCCGGCGCGGCCCCGCCCGTCGTGCTGGCGGCCACTAGCGAGGCGGCCCTCAAGGCCGTGGATCTGGAGATGCTGAAGGCTCACGCCGTCGATGCGCCGTCGTCGGACGACGACGCGGCCCAGGACGCGTGAGTGCTCAGTGTCGGTACCAGATGTCAGGTCCCCCGAAGAGACCTAGGGGATGCAAGCACACCCCCACGAGCATTGGCGATACAGAAGAGGGTCGGGGGGCGTCTCGCAGAGTCTCTAGGCACCAACGACCCGGACGCTAGAGGCCCTCACCGCGTCGGGATGATCAGAGTGCATCAGGTGCGGAGGTCGGGCAGGGGGGCATCGGCCGGGACGAAGGAGAGGGCAAGGCCATTGTTGCAGTAGCGGAGGCCGGTGGGGTCCGGTCCGTCCTCGAAGATGTGGCCCTGATGGCCGCCGCAGCGGGCGCAGTGGTACTCAGTGCGGGTATAGCCCAGCTTCGTATCCTTCTTCGTGTCGACCTGACCGTCGAGCGAGGCCCAGAAGCTTGGCCAGCCCGTCCCGCTCTCGTACTTAGTCTTCGACGAGAACAGCGGCAGACGGCAGGCGGCGCAGATGTAGGTGCCGGTCCGGGTCTCGTTGAGCAGTGGACTCGACCTGCGCGGCTCGGTTCCCGCCTCAAAAAGAATCTGGTATTCGTCTTCCGTCAGAAGGCGCCGCCACTCTTCCTCAGACGCATCCAGTGGAGGAAAATCCTCGGGGAGGGAGTGCACGCCGAGTGTGTCGGGGGCGGAAGTGGACGCTGGGGTTGATCGGCCCGGGTTGCACGCAGTCAGCGCTAGGGGCGCCACGGCAGCCCACCCCAGATGCTTGAGAAATGTTTTGCGGTCCATTGGGATGTCGGGATTAAATACAACGGCAGTGTCAGGGTATGGGGGACTGGCCCCCGAAATGTTTCAGTTTCCCCTCAGCTCCGCGAAAATACACTAAATGACACGAAAATGAGGGGGGTAGGTTGATCTGCGGGCGTAGTAAGACGTAACAATCATTACTCATTTCTAACCCCCTCCTCCGCTATGCCTGCAGGCTTGGGTGCATTCCGGCTTCCTCGATGGGGGCGGACCCTGTCCGTCCTGCTCGTCGGGGCTTTGCTGATGCAGGGACCCGTCCAGGGCCTTATGCAGGCGGCCTACGAGGCGCTGGGGGCCCATCAACAGTGTGCGCATGCTCAGCACGACGTGTGCCCGCGCAGTCCGGACGGACCCTGCACCTGCGCCCACACCAATCCCGACACTGAGTCGGAGGGCCCGGTCATGCGAGCGTGCCACAGCGGATCGCGGGTCCTAGCGGTTGTGACGGTGCCCAGATGGCAGACCCCGAGTGCCCCGACTGCTGTACCAGGCCCGCTTGTATCCGAAACAACGCTTCTACCTCTGTCGCCGCTCCCCCCACCGCAGCGCCTCGGCGACGACATCTTTCGTCCTCCCCGAACGACGCTCCTGCGCGCCTGAGTTGACCGGCGGGTGTGCTCCTGTACTCGCGTCGTTCGGATGCCCGCACGGATGAGGTCGTCCGTGCACCCCTAAATACCTGGAGGACTCTTATGGATCGCTACGTCGTTTTTGCATGCATCTCTTTCATTGCTCTCACTTTCATTCCCGCCGCCGCGGCCCAGTCGTCCGGGACCGTCACCGGTCAAGTCACCGATGGAGAGACGGGGCGCCCCTTACCCAGCGTCAACGTAATTGTCGAAGGATCCGGTGATGATGCCAGGCCGCGCGGCACGAGTACCGGGCCACATGGGCGTTTCACCGTTGATGGGCTCGTCGCTGGAGTCTACACCGTACGGGCGCGCTTCGTCGGCTTCGCGTCCCGTTCGCGTGAGGTCGAGGTGTCCGCCGCCGAAACCGTCGGTGTCCGGTTTGCTCTTTCTCCACGGACAGTCGGCCTCGATGCTGTCGAGGTGACGGCCGCACCCACTGCTTCCGAACCTGCCGAGCAACTCCAGAAGGCTGACATTCGGGAGGCCAATCCGCGTGATGGCGGTGAGCTTCTGCGCACGATGTCGGGGGTGAGCGCGGTGCGACGGGGCCCCGTCGGTCTCGATCCGGTTGTGCGAGGGCTACGCTCGGGGCAGGTGGGCGTCTACGTGGACGGGATGCGCACCTTCCCGGCCGGTCCAGCGCGCATGGACTCGCCGCTGAGTCACACGGGTCCCTCGACCATGCAGAGCATCGAAGTTGCCAAGGGCCCGTACGCGCTCACCTGGGGCGGCGGCCAGCTCAGCGCCATTCGCGTGGAGACCAACAGCCTTTTCAACGTGGCCCGCGGTGAGCGCCTGAGCGGACAGCTGCAAACCGGTTACGACAGCAACTTTGGCTCCTACGACGTGGCGGGCACGGCCAGTGGGCGAAGCGACGCTTTCGCCTACCGCGTTGACGGGGCCTACAGAACGGGCAACGACTACGAGACCGGAGACGGGACGTCGGTGCCCGCCGACTTTCTGAACCGCGAGCTCCGCGCGAAGATCGGCTACAAACTCGGTGAGAATCAGCGCCTGACCGCTGGGGGCGGCTACCAGCGACAGGATGATGTCGATTACCCCGGCCGCCTGCTCAACGCCCAGTTTTTCAAAACCGGGCGCGCCCGCCTCGGGTACGAGTATGCTCCGGGCAACGGCCTGGTGCGTTCGGTTGAGGCGAAGGCGTATGGCTACCAGACCCTGCATACGATGAACAACGACGGGAAGGTGACCTACGCCTCGGAGAATTTTCCGGGACCGCCGCTGCGCGTTGCCGTCAATGCCGACATCACAACACTCGGCGGGCGCGTGGTCACAAAGTTGGCGCCCTCGCAGAACCTGCGGCTCAAGATCGGTGCCGACGGGTACCGCGCCCACCGCGATGCCGAGCGGCCTTTCGAGGTTATCATGATGGGGAGGCGAGTCCCCGCATCTGAGGCGGGGGCAATCGACCGGTACAGCAAACAGATCTGGCCGGGAGTTTCCACCGCTGACGCGGGCGTCTTCGCGCAAGCCACGCGCCTGCTTGGGACTGTTGAGGCCACCGGCACTGTCCGCGCGGACATGGTCTGGGCCGGGGCCGACGATGAACAGGTGACCGACGTGTATCTCGACATTGCCAAGCCGGGCAGCGGGTCGCTGGATGCAGATGCGCTCGACCAGCGGGAATTCAACGTGAGCGGTGCACTGATGCTCACAGCGCCGCTCTCGGAGGCCTGGACGCTCTCGGCCGGAGGCGGGACGGCGGTGCGCTCCGCTAGTGCCCTGGAGCGCTATGCAGACCGTTTTCCGTCGAATAAAGCGCAAACGAGTGCCGAGTTTATCGGCAATCCGCGGCTGGACCCGGAACGGTCCTGGCAGGCTGACCTCGAACTGGAGGCCCGCTACGACCGGGTCTCGTTCACGGCGGGCGGCTTTGCGCGGCGCATCTCCAACTACATCACGCTCCAAGATGCGCCGGACGTGGAGCCCATGCTGCCACTGCCCATCTTCGCGGAAGGGCCGTTTCGCTACGCCAACGGGACGGCCACCTTCTACGGCGGTGAGATGTCGGCGTCGGTGGCGGTGCTCCGATCGATCACAGCAAGCGTGAGCGGAAGTTACCTCTGGGGGGAAAACCTGGAAACCGGCCAGCCGGCGCTGGGTGTTGCGCCTCTGAGCGGGGACATTGGGGTCCGCTATGAGCCGCCCCAGGGTCGCTTCTACGTGGAGAGCACGCTCGGAGGAGCCGTGGAGCAAGACCGGGTGGCGGCGGTGCTTGGCGAGACCTCCACTGAGGGATACGTCACCCTTGACCTCAAAGGCGGCCTTACGGTGGGACGCGGCATCTCCGTCGAGGGAGGTGTGACCAATGTCACCAATGTTGATCACGTCAACCATCTGAATGCAAAGAACCCATACTCCGGAATACCTATACCGGAGGCGGGCCGAATCTTCTTTGCGGGTATCAACTACGACTTCTGATCTGGGCGAAGCTCCTCATTCCCTGACTGGTGGTGTGAAAACCGTGAGCTGGACGGGTCGATGGCAACGCGTCTTCCAATGGTGGAGCGGTTGGGTGCTTGGCTTGAGCGGAGGAGTGTCAGTCGACGACGGGAGACGAATTGGGCCCGGCGTCGGGAATGGGCTCGTCCCAGGCCCAGATCGAGTCGTCGCGGAATAGATGGTGAGAAGGGAGAGTCCCGGTTTGTGGTCGTCAGCACGAGACGCAGGCCCACCGGTTGGTACAGAACCGCACGTTCCTCGTGGGGACGACCCGCACGAGTGGGCGCGTGATACAGGCCGGCGGCTCGTGTGGACGAAGCGCGGGCGGAGAAGAGACTACAGGCGGGTGTTCACGACGTTGTTGTATATCGACCCAAAGGTGTACGAGAGGCCAACTGAGCCACTGAGCTCGTAACTGGTGGCCCGCTCCTGACGGCTCAGAAGCACCTCCTCCTCCGACAGGTCGCCTGCAGGAAGAGAAAGCTGGTCTTGGGTCCGGCTGGCATCGAGACTGAGGCGCAGTGAAAGCCCCTGGATCAGCTGAACGTCAAGAAAGCTCCGAAAATCGATGCTGTTTTTCGAGAGGTCGTGGAAGTAATTCGACCACTCCACCCCTGCGAAGACAAACCCCCAGGTTTGATTGAGTCGCAGGTTGACCTCGGCGGACTGTTGAAGAAGGGTCTCCCGTCGCTTGCCAAAAACGGTCACCTCCCGATACGTTCGGTACTCCGGGCCGATTCGGTATGTAAAGGTAACTCGCTTTTGGTCGGAGACAGAGTAGGGAAACAGGTTGTACTCGGCAGCGGCCCGGAGGCGCGTGGCGATCTGGATGTTGGTGAAGGTGCGTGAGAACACCCCACCAGAAACCCCTGCCCCAGAGTTCGACCCGAGGGTCTTGACGACCTCCGTGTCGAAATTGTAGTCCTCCGAGGTGCTACGGATATCCGTCGTGTCCTCGCGCTCAAACACATCGACCTCCTGCTCACCGTCGAGTTGAACGTCCACTTTCCAGGCCTCTGTCACGCGCTCTGCGTTGAGGTTTCCCTCCGCCTCGTAATTGTACTCGCGCTCCTGCACGTCGGCACTGCCAGAAACTCCAACGTCAAACACCCACTGATTCCACGGGTCCGTTTGGGGGGCGGAGGTACTGTCGTTCTCGTTCGGGGGATCGTATGTGACCTCTAGGTGATCTGCGTTCGGGGTGCGATTCACGAAAGGAACGAGTCCCAGACGCAGCCGGTCGGCCAGTTCCTGTCGCAACTCGTCACGGGTTAGAGTGGACCGTGCGTCGTAGGTGAGCTCGTACCGCCGGCCTTCGAATGCCCGGCGGCCGATAAATTCTAGTCGGTAGGAGGCCCCGCCTCCGCTTGGCCGACGCGTCCCGAGCACGTGAACGTCCGCCTGCTTGCGGTCGCGGACGTAATCAACGAACGTGAGGTTGCGTCGCATGTATGACTCAAAGCATCGCTCACAATCAAGATACACCCGAACAGAACGATCGAGCGATCCAGAGGGGGCATCCGGCGTCGCAGACGGCGTCTGGGCACGAAGGGACGAGAAGCTTCCCAGGCCGAAGAGGATCAAGTAGGAGACGAACAGGACGAATCTGGGATGCTGAACCTGGCAACCAGTAGACACTGGGCGTGCGGGAGAGTGATGGGGAATTGTGAGAACGGGTTGAGAAGGGATTCCTCCAAAAGCCTTCCGGAGGCGATTTTGGCCTGCCAGCGGCGCACGGACTCAACTCGGACAGGGATCCGGGGCCTGACGGGTCTGTGTTGTTTCTTCAACCATTCGCTTTCCGCGGGGATGGGGAGGAAGAGCAGCGTGAATACGTTCTAAATTGTTCACATTCTCTGATCGCACCCTCAGAATATCAGTACACCGTTCCTACCGAGTGTCTTCTCACCAAAGACGTTAAGGTTTGGCATAGATCTGGTAGGATTCAGTGGAAAGCCGCCGGGGCCCTTGGCTCGTTGACCACTGCGTCATATATTTCCTTCGAGTCTAAAGGCAAGAATTCTGATGGGTCCTTTTGCTCGGACGGGAGAACAGCGGTGCCCGACTGCTCACTGTCGAACGATTCGCTAGTATGCCGCAATTCTTTCCCAAGAAGGCCAATACGCTGCCCGTTCTTTCCCTAGGGGCTTCGGTCCTCGGGGGCGTTCTTCTGGTGTTTTTGGTCTGGTACTACTTCTCGCCCGAGTTTAAAGTGGTGGGCTATCAACCGGAGCAGCCGGTGCCCTACAGCCACAACACCCACGTTGAGAAGCTGGGCATGGACTGCCAGTACTGCCACACCAACGTGGCCAACTCGAAGCACGCCAACGTGCCCTCGACGCAGACCTGCATGACGTGCCACAGCCAGGTGAAAACCAACTCGCCGAAGCTGCTGACGGTGCGTGAGAGCTGGGCGAACAACGAGCCCATCGAGTGGACCAAGGTGCATCACCTGCCGGACTATGCGCACTTCAGCCACGCGTCTCACGTGAACAAGGGGGTTGGGTGTGAGACGTGTCACGGCCGCATCGACCAGATGGGCGCGGACGGAGTGTACCAGGCCGAGCCCTTATCGATGGGGTGGTGCCTCGATTGTCACCGGCAGCCGGAGAAGTACCTCCGGCCCAACGACCAAATCACGACGATGGGGTACACCCAGCCGGCCAGCTTTGTCGAGCGCAACCTAGAGCGCATCGAGGAGCAGGGCATTCAGCCGCCTACCAACTGCTCCGCCTGCCACTACTAATTGCTTAGGGACGTGTCGTACGGTCCGCCGAGAGCGGCGAGTCGTGCGCAACGCCGGCCCCCGAGCGCTCGGGGGCCGGTGCCAATCCCTCAACCCGCAACGTCACAGCGTAGTATGATCGAACTAGACGTTATAGATTCGGAGACGGCCGCCCGTGACGAAGAGTCGGGCGCTCAGGATGAGTCGTCGGGGCCGACCTTCTGGCGCCACTGGTCCGAGTCGGACGCCGACGAGGACGGCGACGACCTCACGGAGTTTGTGCCGGGGGACAGTGAGCCCCCGAGTGGCGCGTCGCGCCGGCAATTTCTGCAGTTGATGGGGGCGGCCATGGCCATGGCCGGGCTGGCCGGCTGTCGGCGACCGGAGGAGAAAATTCTGCCGTACGCCCGCGAGCCGGAGGCGGTGACGCCCGGCATTGCGGACCACTACGCCACGAGCATGCCGTTCCGGGGCGTGCTGCGCCCGGTCGTGGCCCAGAGCCACGAGGGACGCCCGACCAAGATCAAGGGCAACAGCGACCATCCGGCGGGGCAGAGCGGCACCAGCCCGTACGAGCAGGCCTCGGTGCTCAACCTATACGATCCCGATCGCTCCCGATCCGTCCGCCAGGAGGGACGCACCGCCTCGTGGAGCGACTTCGTGTCGTTCTGTCGCCAGCTCGGCAACGAGGCCGACCAGCGTCGGGTGGCGGTCCTGGCGGAGGAGACCTCGTCCCCGACCGTGCAGGCCATGCGCCAGCGCATGGCGGATCGTTTTCCAAATCTGCAGTGGGTGTCGTACGCCCCAACGGGCACCGATCCGCGGCGACTGGGCACGCAGCAGGCCTTTGGGCGCCCCCTGCGACCGCGCTTCGAGCTCGACGAGGCGGAGGTCATCGTGAGCCTCGACGCCAACTTCCTCGACGGGCGCACCTACGACTTTGGGTACCACACGCAGGGGTTTGCGGAGGGCCGGCGCCTGGACGATGTGGAGGACACCATGAGCCGGCTTTACACGGTGGAGAGTCGCTACTCGACCACGGGCGGCAGCTCGGATCACCGGCTCGGGATGCGGGCCGGGCGCATTCCCGCCTTCGCGGCGGCCCTCGCGGCGGAGCTGGGCGTGGGGACGGCGCCGGACGCAGACTGGAGTGAGAGAGAGCGTTTGCACGTCCGGGAGATGGCCCGCGACCTCCGAGAGGCGGGTGAGCACGGCGTAGTGATGGCGGGAGAGGGACAGCCGCCCGAGGTGCACGCCCTCGCGATGGCAGTCAACCAGGCCCTTGGGGGCCTTGGTACCACCGTCACGCTCTTCGACACCGGAGACGATGAGATTCAGCCGCAGGGCGAGGCCCTGGCCGACCTGACCGCGTCGATGCAGGCGGGCGAGGTGGACACCCTGTTCATGCTGGGAGTCAATCCGGTCTATGACGCCCCGTCTGAGCTGAACTTCGCAGAGGCCCTGTCGAACGTGCGCGACACAGTGCACCTGGGCCGCCTCCGAAACGAAACGGCCCAGGCGTCCCGCTGGCACCTGCCCCGCACCCACTACCTGGAACAGTGGGGCGACGGTCGGGCCTACGACGGCACAAAGTCGATCGTCCAGCCGCTGATCCGGCCGCTCTACGACGATGCACACTCGCTCATTGAGGTGCTGAACCTGGCGGCGACGGGCGTAGACGCCAGCGGCCACGACTTGGTCCGCGAGCAGTGGCGCGGCGAGATCCCGGCGCCGTTCCGCGATCGGTGGCGTCGAGCGCTACACGACGGGTATCTGGAGGGGTCCGGGTACGACACGGCGTCGGTGGGCACGGCGACCGTGCCCTCCATCGATGCCCCGGCGTCCGACCCGGACGAGATTGAGGTCGTGTTCCGCACGGACTCGAAGTTGCTGGCGGGGCGATTCTCCAACAATCCGTGGATGCAAGAGCTGCCGGATTCCATCTCGAAAATTGTGTGGGACAATGTCGCCGTCATGAGTCGGGCGACGGCGGATGAGCTGGGAGTGGATGTCCAGCGCCGCGAGGGCAGCTTTTACGCCGACCGGGTGGAGCTAACCCTTGACGGCCAGTCCGTCGAGCTGCCCGTGTGGGTGCAGCCGGGCTACCCGGACGGCTCCATCGGGGTGTCGATGGGCTACGGGCGCACCATCGCCTCCACCCGCGAATCGGAAAGCACGCCGTTCTGGGACACCAGCGATCAGACAAACATCTACAACGGCAGTCCCATCGCGGGCGGAATCGACTCGTCCGGAGAACCGGTGGACGTGGTGGGGGGCAATGTGGCGCCCATGCGCCCGAACGGAGGCCGCGTGGCCACCGGGGCCGACGTCACGAAGGTCGGCAGTGGGTACCTCCTCGCGACGACGCAGGAGGAGGGGAGCATGCAGGGGCGTCCGATCGTGCGGTGGGCCACCCTGGACGAGTTCAAGGAGAACCCGGAGTTCGTCAACGAGTCGCAGCCGCCCGTGCCGGACCTGGGTCACGAGGGCGAGGGGCACGGCGACGGGGAGAGTCACGGTAGTGGGAACGGGCACAGTGGCGACGGGGCGGCCCACGACGTATCGGGCAATGGTCTGCAGGCGGGCCCGGGCGCGGACGCCCACGGCGCGGCCGAGATGCCCGAGCAGGCCGCTCACGGGGGCGATGGCGCCGGTCAGCACAGTGGGGCCAGTTCCGACGAGCCAGGGCCCGTGGAGAAGCAGCAAGAGTACCCCATGGCCTGGGAGGAAAACCATCCGAAGGATCAGGCGGCATTCAAGAACAACCCCTACTACCAGAACCAGTGGGGCATGACCGTGGACCTTAACACGTGCACGGGCTGCAACGCCTGTGTGGTGGCCTGCACGAGCGAGAACAACGTGCAGGTGGTGGGGAAAGAAGAGGTAAGCAATGGGCGGCACATGTACTGGATTCGGAACGACCGGTACTACGTGAGTGAGGAGGAGGGGGACGACAACCCCGAGATGCTCACGCAGCCGGTCATGTGTCAGCACTGCGAGAACGCGCCGTGTGAGTCCGTGTGTCCGGTGGCGGCGACGGTCCACTCGCCGGACGGCACGAACCAGATGGTTTACAACCGCTGCATCGGGACGCGTTACTGCCAAAACAACTGTCCCTACAAGGTCCGGCGGTTCAACTTTTACGACTGGACCAAGACGCTGCCGACGGAGGTGCAAATGGCGCAGAATCCCGACGTGACTGTACGCAACCGGGGCGTCATGGAGAAGTGCACATGGTGCGTCCAGCGCATCCGGAAGCACCAGCAGGAGGCCGACAACGAAGATCGCGATCTCCGCCCCAACGAGGTCGAGACGGCCTGTCAGGAGGCGTGCCCCACGGACGCTATCACGTTTGGCGACCTCAACAATCCCGAGAGCGACGTGGTGGAGGAGAAGAAGAACCCGCGCCGCTACGAGCTGCTGTCCTACCTAAACACGAAGCCCCGCCTTTCCTACCTCGGGCGTGTGCGCAACACGAACTCCCGCCTGGAAGAGGCCCTTTCGGACTCCGAGGCGGAGGAGGAGGCGCCCGTCGAGGCCTAGCCTCGGGGCCGTCGCCTACACGAACTCGTCGAATTGATCTGATCCATTCGTGGAGTCATCTAAGAAGCTTCCAACGGACCCGTCCGAGTCGCCCCCATCCCCCGCAGGAGACGGGGCGGCCGACCCGGAGCGTCTCGTCAGGGGCAACCTGTCGTTTCACGACATCACGGAGATGGTGTCGCGGCACGCGGAGAAGAAGGCGCCGCTGGCGTGGTACGTGGCGTTTGCCGTGTCCCTGTCCGGGGCGATGCTTCTGATCGGGCTGCTTGCCTACGTCGTGTGGAACGGCATCGGGGTGTGGGGCAATAACCAGCCCGTCGGGTGGGGCTGGCCGATTGTCAACTTCGTATTCTGGGTCGGAATCGGCCACGCCGGGACGCTCATCTCCGCCATCCTCTACCTCTTCCGGCAGCACTGGCGGACGGCGATCAACCGGGCCGCGGAGGCCATGACGATCTTCGCGGTAATCTGTGCCCTCATCTGGCCAACCTTTCACGTTGGGCGCGTCTGGGCCATCTACTGGACGCTCCCCATCCCGAACCAGATGGCGATGTGGCCGCAGTTCAAGAGCCCGCTGCTCTGGGACGTGTTTGCGGTGTCGAGCTACTTCATCGTCTCGACCCTCTTCTGGTACGTGGGGCTCGTCCCCGACCTCGCCACGCTCCGCGACCGGGCCAAAAACTTCTGGCGGCAGCGCATTCTGGCTTTCTTCTCGCTGGGATGGACGGGCTCGAACCGCCATTGGCGCAACTACGAAAAGGCATACCTGTTGCTCGCGGGCCTCGCCACGCCGCTCGTGCTGTCGGTGCACTCGGTCGTGTCGTTTGACTTTGCGGTGTCGGTCATCCCGGGATGGCACACGACGATCTTCCCCCCCTACTTCGTGGCCGGAGCCATCTTTTCCGGCTTCGCCATGGTGGTCACGCTCATGGTGATTACCCGGGAGATCTACGGCCTAAAGAACCTGATTACGATCGACCACCTGGAGAAGATGAACATCATCATCCTCCTGACCGGGTCGATCGTGGGCTTCGCCTACATCACGGAGTTCTTCATGGCCTGGTACTCGGGGGTCGAGTACGAGCAGTACGCCTTCATTAACCGGGCCTTCGGGCCGTACGCCTGGGCGTACTGGATCATGATGACCTGCAACCTTGTCACCCCGCAGCTCTTCTGGTCGAAGCGGCTGCGGCGGTCCATCCCGGTCATGTTCGCCCTGTCGATCGTGGTGAACATCGGGATGTGGTTCGAGCGGTTCGTGATTACGATCACGTCGCTCCACCGCGACTTCCTGCCGAGCTCGTGGGGCTACTTCACGGCCACGTGGGTCGACATCGGCACGTTCGTGGGGTCGTTCGGGCTCTTCTTTACCCTCTTCCTGCTCTTCCTCCGGTTCGTGCCGATGGTGGCGATGGCGGAGGTGAAGGGCGTGATGCCGGAGGCCAATCCGCACCACTACGACCACGGGGGCGACGGGCACGCCGAGGGGGATGGCGAGCCCTACATCAAGCCGGCAGAGCCGGCCCTGGCCGAGGCGTACCGGAACGGCGAGGCCGACGCCTCCGGGTAGACGGGGCCGCCTCGACGTCCTCACTCATCGCTGCTTTCCACTGAGCACCGCGCGACATCATGTCTACGCTGACCCAAGACCTGAAGGCTCAGGCCGGAATCTTTGAGAGTGATGCCGACCAGGTCCACGGCCTGCTCGCCGAGTTTCCGGACCCGGGCGCGCTGCTGCACGCCGCCGAGGCGGTTCGGGAGGAGGGATACCGCCACTTCGACACGCACAGCCCGTTTCCGATCCACGGAATGGATGAGGCGATGGGGCTGGGCAACGCGACCAGCGTCGGCGTGCTCACGTTTTTTGGGGGGATTACAGGGTGCGTGGCTGCGTATCTCCTGCAGTGGTGGACGGCCGCGGTGGACTACCCGCTCAACATCAGCGGCAAGCCGTTCTTTGCCGTGGAGCCCTCGGTGCCCATCATGTTCGAGTTGACGATCCTATTCGCGGCGTTCGGAGCCGTGGCGGGCATGTTTGCGTTGAACGGGCTGCCGCGGCCCTACAATCCCTTGTTCTACTCCGATCGCTTCAAGGGGGCGACGGACGATCGGTTTTTCCTGCACATTGCGGCCAGCGACGATGAGTTCGACGTGGAGGACAGCGCCGCGATGCTTCAGGGACTCGGGGCGCGCCACCTTGAGCTCGTCAAAGATGACGGCACGGTCGATGCGTAGCGCCGCGTCGGCCCGTTCCGCCCGCACTCTCCTTCGATTTTCCCGCACCACCGATGCGACGCCTGTTTGTTACCGGCTTGATGCTCGTCGCCCTGCTCTTGGCCGGGTGCCGGGGCACCCAGTCGGACAATCCGCCCTTCCACATGAACCTGGACATGGACTTCCAGCCCAAGTTCGGGCCGCAGGAGGCAAATCCATTCTTTGAGGACCGGGCTGCCATGCGGGCGCCGGTCTCGGGCACGGTGCCACGGGGCGAGCTCCGCGACAGCTCTGTCCTCTACAAGGGCCGCACGGCGGACGGCGACTACGTGGACCAGATCCCAATTGCCGTCAACCGGAAGGTCCTGGAGCGGGGACGAGAGCGGTATGAAATTCAATGCACGGTGTGTCACGGGAAAACCGGAGACGGAAACGGGGTCATCATGCGGGGCGACTACGGGTACACCCCAGCCCCAAGCTATCACGTCGATCGACTTCGCGGGTCGCCGGACGGCTACCTCTACGACGTGATCGCGAACGGCGTGCGCAGCATGCCGGCCTACGGGCAGAAGGTGTCCGTGATGGACCGCTGGGCGATCGTTGCGTACATCCGCGCCCTCCAGCGCAGCCAAAGCGCCACCCCCGAGGACTTGCCGCCGGGTGAACGGGCCGCACTGGGCGTTCAGGACGAGAGCGGCCCGACGGCGCAGGCCAGCACGGAGTAGCGCCGGGCCCTGCGGCCCCCGGCTTCGCTGCTCCGGATCTCCGAACCACCTTTTCGAAGGGCCCTTGCGGCTCCGAACTGACGTTTCAATGCCATGCCCGACTCCATCAACCGCAGTTCCTTTTTACAGTGGCTGGTCGATCCGGTCCAGTCGACGAGCGACGTCGCGAAACAGACCTACCGGTTCGCCGGGGACCGGCGCGCCTGGATCGTGCCGATGGCGCTGGGGATCGCGCTCCTAACGATCAGCCTCCTGGGACTTTGGGAGAGTCCGGACGATTTCTTCTTCGCCTACCTGGTGGGGTGGTCGTTCCTCTTGACTACGGCCCTGGGCGGGCTCTTCTTCCTTGTGTTTAACCACCTCACGCGAGCGAACTGGAGCGTGGTCGTGAACCGCATCAATGAGGCCCTGGTGTGGGCGTTTCCGTTGCTGTTCCTGCTGGGGCTGCCGTTGTTGTTTGGGATGCACGACCTGTACCACTGGACGCACGCCGAACTCTACGACCCGAGCAGTCCCCAGTACGACGAGATCCTGGCGGGGAAGCGTGCATACCTGAACACGCCGTTCTGGTCGGCCCGAATGGTGGTATACTTTGCGGTGTGGACGTTCATTTCGTACCGCTTCTACACCCTCTCACTCCGCCAGGACGTGAGTGCGGATCCTGAGATTCCAGCGGCGCTGCGGAGCACCAGTGCCTGGGGACTTCCGCTCTTGGCCGTGACCACCGCCTTCGCGAGCTACGACATCTTGATGTCCACCGACCCCCATTGGTTTTCGACCATCTTCGGGGTCTACTTCTTCGCGGGGGGCGCCCTGGGGGCCGTCGCCGCGATCACGCTCGTCTCGCTCCTGCTCCAGCGGAGTAGCGGGGTGCTTCAAGGCGTCATCACGCCAGAGCACTACCACGACCTCGGCAAGTACCTCTTCGGCTTTGTCATCTTCTGGGCGTACATCGCGTTCAGTCAGTACATGCTGTACTGGTACGGAGGGATTCCGGAAGAGACGGTGTGGTTTCAGCATCGGCTGCAGGGGGGCTGGGCCTGGCACAGTGCCGCCCTCGTGATCTTTCATTTCCTGCTCCCGTTCCTGATCCTGCTCCCGCAGGCGACGAAACGGGCCGGGACGGTGATGGCCGTGCTGTCCGTGTGGCTGCTTGGCATGCACTGGTTTGATCTGCACTGGGTGGTGCTCCCGGTGCTTCGAGAGAGTGGGGGCTTTCACTGGCTCGACTTTACGTGCTGGTTGGGACTAACGGGAATCTTCGCCGGGGGGTTGATGTACCGCCTGGGTCGGCATCCCCTGGTGCCCCAAAACCATCCGTCCCTGCGCGACTCACTTCAGTTCGAAAACATGTAGTGGGCACGACTCGCCTCAACAGGGGGAAGGCGGAACGAACAGGCTTTTCCGGTGATTTCACCCGGTGTGGTGACCCTCTTCCGCCCCCCCTGCGTTCAGAGGGACACACTGAAATCAACCTGATACGCAATATATGGCTTCTGACGACGCCCCTTCGCCATCGCCAATCACGCCTGTCGACGCCATTTCGGCGGACGGGAGTGAGGTGACGTTCGTCTGGTCTTCCGTTGAGGGAGTCGAGGCGTATCGCCTGCAAGTGGCCGAGACGGCGCGCTTTGACGCGCCGGTTGTAGACGCCGAAGTAGGAGATCAGACGGCAGTCACGGTGGGCAACCAACTGCCCACGGATGGGGGGACGTTCTTCTGGCGGGTGCTCGTCGAGAAAGAGGGCGACTGGGGACATCCGAGTCCCGTGGAGAGCTTCGTCGCAACCACGGAGGCGGAGGCCGAGCAGGGGCGTGCCGAGGCCTCGGATGAGGAGCCCGTGACGGAGCTTGCGCGCGCCGCTCGTGAGCAGAAGATCACCACCGAAACCTTCGACTTTGAGGATCAGATCGAGAAGGAAAAAGAGCGCGGCGTCGCGTACGAAGGGGTCGCCGCGACCCAAATTATGGGCGTTTCGGCCTCCATCATCACCGTCATCCTTATCGCCATCGCCATTCTCTTCGGCTGGTTCGGACAGGTGAGCCAGAGCGAGGAGCAGGCGGCCGCCGAGCGGATGCAGTACCGCGACATCAAGGAGGCGGAGATGGACGCCGCGCAAGAGCTGCAGCAGTACGAGGTTGTAGACGAGGAGGAAGGCACCTACCGGATTCCGATCGACCGCGCCATGGACCTCATCGCGACGGAAGAGTACCAGAAGCGACAGCCTTCGGAATAGAAGAACTGGACAACGGCATGGGACTTGATGGTCACGTTCGTGTGGCCGTAGAGAGACTCACCGATTGCTCCTTATAATGAGACAGCAATTCGTCTCCACCAACGATTGATCACGACATGGGTGATTTTTGGCTTCCCGAGGCGGCGTCCACCGCGGCGTCGTCCGTCGACAGTCTCTTCAACTTCGTAACCGTCGTCAGCACGGTTCTACTCGTAGGGGTTGTGGGGGCGATGCTCTGGTTCATGTACCGGTATCGCCGACAGGATCCTGCCGAGCGTCCCAGTCCCGTCAAGGAGAGCAAGCTGCTCGAAATCTCCTGGATTGTGATTCCCACGATCCTCGTCCTACTCGTTTTCAACTGGGGGTTCAAGTCGTTCGTGGCGCAGAAGACGATCCCGGACAACGCGTACGAGGTTCAGGTTCAGGCCCGGTCCTGGGGATGGTCGTTCGAGTACCCAAACGGCGTTACGACGGACACCCTGTACGTGCCGGCCGACGAGCCGGTGAAGACCACCATGAGCAGCCAGGACGTGATCCACAGCTTCTACGTCCCGGCGTTTCGGGTAAAGCAGGACGTGTTGCCCAACCGCTACACATCGGTGTGGTTTGAGGCAACCCAGAAGGGGACGTACGACCTGTTCTGCACCGAGTACTGTGGCCGAAACCACTCCGAGATGGACGCAGAGGTGAAGGTCGTCTCGCGCACCCGGTTTGACGAGTGGTTGGAAAGCGCCGAGATGCCGGACGACATTCCGTTGCCGAAGTTGGGTGAGAAGCTTTACACGCAGCAGGGCTGTCAGGGATGTCACAGCCTGGACGGCTCCGAGATGGTCGGGCCTTCCTGGAAGGGGCTCTACGGGAAGAAAGACCACCAAATGGCCGATGGGTCGATGGTAACGGCCGACGCGAATTACCTTCGGGAGTCCATCCTGCAGTCGGGGGCGAAGGTGGTGGAGGGATACCAGAATGTGATGCCCTCGTACGCCAATCTCTCGGAGCGTGAGCTATCCGGCCTTGTTGAGTTTATCAAGACGAAAAGCGACAAAGAACTATCCGAAGAGTAGCGGTGAGAGCCTGTTGGGGGACGTCGGGCCCCGATGATGCCTTCCTGCCGTGCACGCCTGTCACACACCAGATCGAGACGCTATGAGCACGACCACACGAAACGCCCCGGTCGAACAGGGAGAGCCCCACGAGGAGGAGACCAACTACCTCAACCACGAGACGAGCATTTGGTCGTGGCTGTCGACCAAGGACCACAAGCGCATTGGGGTTCTCTACTGCGTTTCCCTCGCCGTGGTCTTCCTTGCGGCAGGGGTGCTGGCGCTTCTCATGCGGGCCGAGCTATCGGGCCCCGATCAAACCCTGATGGCCAACGACACCTACAACCAGGTGTTTACGATGCACGGCATCCTGATGGTTTTCCTCTTCCTGGTGCCGTCTATCCCGGCGATTCTGGGCAACTTCGTGTTGCCCCTCCAAATTGGGGCGAAGGACGTGGCCTTCCCTCGGCTCAACCTCGCCTCCTGGTACGTCTATCTGGCTGGGGCGGCCCTCACGATCACGGCCCTGCTGACGGGCGGGGTGGACACCGGATGGACGTTCTACACGCCGTACTCTTCATCCACGGGCGGCGGGGTGCTCTGGATGACGGCGGCCATCTTCGTCGCCGGCTTCGCCAGCATCTTCACGGGGCTGAACTTCATCGTAACGATCCACAAGATGCGGGCGCCGGGCATGACATGGAACCGGCTGCCCCTCTTCGTCTGGGGAATGTACGCCACGAGCATCGTGCAGGTGCTCGCCACGCCCGTTATCGGCATCACGATGACGCTCCTCATTCTGGAGCAGACGCTTCAGATCGGCATCTTTGACCCGGCGCTCGGGGGAGATCCGGTGCTGTTTCAGCACTTCTTCTGGTTCTACAGCCACCCGGCGGTCTACATCATGATTCTGCCGGCCTTCGGCATCCTGTCGGAGCTGATCGCGACTTTCTCCCGCTCGCGAATCTTTGGGTACCGGGCCATCGCCCTCTCGTCGGTCGCGATTGCGATGCTCGGCTTTCTGGTCTGGGGCCACCACATGTTCGTGAGCGGCCAGTCCGCCATCTCGTCCATCGTCTTCTCGCTCATCACCTACCTCATCGGGATTCCGTCCGGCATCAAGGTCTTCAACTGGGTGGCCACCTTATACAAGGGCTCCATCTGGCTCCAGACCCCGATGCTGTACGCATTGGGCTTCCTGTTCATGTTCACGATCGGGGGCTTCACAGGAATCATGGTGGGCGTGCTCTCGGTGGACGTGCACCTGCACGATACCTACTACGTCGTGGGGCACTTCCACTACGTGATGATGGGCGGGTCCGTGGTCGCTCTCCTGGGAGGGATGCACTACTGGTGGCCGAAGATTACGGGCCGCATGTACAACGAGACGCTCGGCAAAATCGGGGCTGCCCTCGTCTTCATTGGGTTCAACCTCACCTTCTTCCCGCAGTTGGTGCTGGGCTCGCGCGGGATGCCCCGCCGCTACGCAAACTACGCGGACCGCTTCGCGGGGCTGCACCAGCTCTCGACCTACGGGTCCTGGGTGCTGGGGGCGGGCCTCTTCCTGATCCTGGGGTACGCCCTCTGGTCGCTCGCGTACGGGGAGAAGGCCCCGGCCAACCCCTGGGGCGCGACCACGCTCGAGTGGACCAATACCGCGGCCGTCCCGATCCATCACAACTTTGAGCGGACCCCCCTCGTGACGCGAGGGCCGTACGACTTCCACCTCGCCGATGAGGTGTTTGGGGGCGGGGACGGGAAGGCCCTCGGCAACGACGTGCCTCAGATTCCCGAACCGGCGCCCTCGGCCCCGTCCGAGAAAGACACCGCGGAATCGGCCAGTGCGTAGGCAGCGGCTCCACTCCTTGTCTCACGAGATCTCCTGACCCATGGCAACGGAAACAGCCCCGGCCCCTACCGAGACGGAGGCCGAGCACGACGACCATCATCCGGATCACCTGGAGCATCACTTTGTCTCGTCGGAGCAGCAGTTCGACTCGGCGAAGCTTGGGATGTGGGTGTTTCTCATCACCGAGGTGCTTCTCTTCAGCGGCATGTTCGTCGCATACGCCGTCTTCCGACAGTGGAACCCGGAGGTGTTCGTGGCGGCCAGCGGGACGCTGAACCAAATGATGGGGGCGCTCAACACCGTCGTGCTCCTAACTTCGTCCCTGACGGTCGCCCTGTCCATCCACGCCATCAAACAGGACAAGGTGAAACAGTGCATCTACTACCTACTGGGGACGCTCGGGCTGGCGGGCGGATTCATGGTGGTCAAGTACTTCGAGTACATGGCGAAGTTTGAGCATGGGGTCTTCCCCGGTGCGGCGTTCGACCCGCACGGGGCCCACTACGAACACCTGGCGGAGATGACCGCGGCGCCCCAATTCTTCAGTATCTATTTTGTCATGACGGGCATCCACGGGGTGCACGTGATCGTCGGAATGCTCGTCATTGGCGTGCTTGCGGTCATGGCCTGGCGTGGCTCATTCAGTAGCGAGTGGTACACGCCCGTGGAACTCACGGGCCTCTACTGGCACCTCGTCGACATCGTCTGGATCTTTCTGTTCCCGCTGCTCTACCTCATCTAGAGGGGGCGATGCACGCCCGCGGTCGCCACGCTGATTCCATCGAGTTTTCCCGAAGCCTGTCTCGTATCCATGGCGCACGACGGCCCACACATCGTTCCCAAGTCCATCCTGCTAAGGGTGTTTGGGGCGCTCATCGTCTTGACCGGCCTGACGGTAGGAGTTGCCTACGTCCCCCTTGGGCCCCTGACCGTTCCCGTGGCCCTCGGGCTTGCGGGGACGAAGGCCACGCTCGTGGTGCTCTTCTTTATGCACCTGAAGTACGACAACCCGGTCAACGCCCTAACCTTTACCATCGGGACGATCTTCGTCGTCGTGTTCGTCACCATCACGCTTCTGGATACGGCGTTCCGGGGCGACCTGGGGAACGTGACCGCCCAGACAGTGCAAGAGATCCAGGCCGAAGAAGAGCGCGCTCAGCAACGCCAGGACGCGATTCCATCGGACTCGCTGCGGATTGCCCCGTCGGACTATCCGGATCAGAACCGAGGGGCGAGCATGCAGTCCGACGGCGGCTCGTAGGTGCGGCATCGCCCGTTCCAAGGCGAAACATGTGACACGAGGAACACGAACTTCTTCGGCCCACTGAGGTATCAGAAAGTGGTGACCCGAGAAAAGGGGATGATCCGCTGAGGCTTCGGTTTCGTTTTGATTACACGGGGCTGCCGCCGCTGCCCATGGCTGTCTTGTTCGCTGGACTTGTTGGGGTCACGTTCTTTGCGCTGCTGGTGTGGGCCGGCACCATGGTGTACCGGCTTTACAACCCCGAACACCCTCGTCCCTTCGATGAGCATCCTGTCGTTCAGCGAGAGCGAGCCACCGCGGAGGGAAACCGTGTGTCGGTAGGAGTCCGTGAGATCCGAGCCGATCGCCGCCGGGCATGCCGGGACGGAGAGGACCACCGCGAGTACGTCTGGGGGCGATCAGAAGACATCCCAGATGCCTGGCGCGAAGATTTGTGGACCCGCCGCAATTGAACCAGTTGAGGTGGAAGCGCTACGATTCGGAAGAGTCGGCGTCCACGTGTCGCTGTAGGAACGCAGCCACGGCCCGGTGGGCATCCCGTCGATCCGCGGTCGAACCGGCCTCCTCGTCGGCCCGGCCGGTAATGCCCTTCGCAATGTGGCACGAAGTCCCATGCTGGGCGGCCACGTACGCCACGGCGTATCCGGTTGCGTCTCGCATGTCCGCGATGCGCTCCCAGTAGCTCGGCTCGTCTGCGCCCTCGCGCACATGGTCCTGAGAGACGAGCGTGGCTTCGGTGTCCAGGTCGAAGGGGCATTCGAGCGGCATGCGAGGATAGTCCGGGGCCTCCAACTCCACGCGGTCGCCTTCCAGAACGAACGATGCGCCCACCACGGCTCCGACCTCGAGCTCGTCGGTGAGTGCGACGGCCCCGCCCGCATGCACGAGCGTGTCGACGTCGTGCTCGTGGAGAAGCCGCTCGGTTCCGAGGGTAGCTTTGATTTTGCCGGGGCCAACCACGGTAGCGACCAGCGACTCGGTTTGTAGATGCGTGCCTTCTTCCAGCCCCCCGAGCCGGTCTCCGGCGTACTGCTCAACGAAAGGAGTGGCCTCATTAGGTGTGGAAAATATAACTCCGAGCATCGAACACCCCGGGTTTTTGAAGGTATGACGGATGGTGTTTTGATAACACCTGCTCATAAACAAACAAATCCGTAAACGAATATCACGGATCGCATGAAGGTTACCGAGCATTTTGATCGCGCATCGGAGCCACCGATTTCCTACGAGATTATTCCTCCCAAGCGAGGTGGGTCGGCGGACCAAATTTTGGGGGTCGTGGAGGAGCTGATGCCCTACGACCCGCCGTTCATCGACGTCACCAGTCACTCGGCGGAGGTGGAGTACAAGCAGAAGGACGACGGAACCTGGACGCGTTGCGTGAAGCGGAAGCGGCCCGGAACGATTGGCCTCTGTGCCGCAATCGAGGCGCGCTTCGATATCGATACCGTTCCGCACATCCTCTGCAAGGGGTTCACGCGGGAGGAGACGGAAGACGCCCTCATTGAGCTCAACTACCTCGGCGTCGAAAATGTGCTGGCCATTCGGGGAGACGACAACGGCTACGAGAAGTCCATTTCCGACGACCGGTCGCGCAACGAGTACGCGGTCGATCTCGTGCAGCAGGTCCAGGACATGAACGGGGGGACGTACCTGGAGGACCTCATGGACGCCGAGCCGACAGATTTCTGTGTGGGCGTGGGGGGCTATCCGGAATCCCACTTCGAAGCTCCGAACCTAGCCTGGGACATCATGCGGCTCAAGGAGCAGGTGGACGCCGGGGCCGACTACATCGTGACGCAGATGTTCTTCGACAACGAGTACTTCTTCAATTTCGTCGACAAGTGCCGGGAGGTAGGAATCGAGGTGCCCATCGTGCCCGGACTGAAGATCCTGAAACGGAAGCGCCACCTGCGTCTCCTGCCAAAGTACTTCCACACAGAGATTCCGGAAGAGCTTGCCGCGGAGGTCGACGCGGCCGATCCCGATGACGTGGAACGGATAGGTGTCAACTGGGCGATCCGCCAGGCCCAAGAACTGATGGAGGCCGGGGTTCCCGGGATCCACTTCTACATTATGTCCAGTGCGGACACGGTCAAGAAGGTCGTGGAGCCCATGCACGAAGAGATGGCGTGAACGAGTCCACGGGGGGCGAGGGCCCGGAAATAAAAAACGGGCTCAGCAGCCGGAGACCGGTGCCGAGCCCGTCGGGGGAGTGCTCTTATCGGTGAGCGTCCTTGTCTTTACTGCGGAGCTTGGCCTTGTATTTTTCAAGCTGTCGGCGCAGGTGATCGACGCACAGGTTGATTGCCTCCTCGTGGCTGCTCGCCGCGTCCTCGGCCGAGAGACGCTTCTGATACACGTCGATGTTGATGGAGGCGGTCTTGTTTTCGGCGGGGGAGTTGTCCTTCCCAAGGATGACGTGCGCGCCGGTGATCCCGTCGTAGAACTGCTCCAGCTTGGCGGTGCGGTCCCGGGCGTACTCCCGGACGCGATCGCTCACGTCGACATGACGGGTCGTGACTTGGGTCTGAAAAGCCATAAGGCGGTCCCTCTGTTGTGAGTGAGTAGACGAGGCAGCTCCCCGCCGCTTCCCTCTGTGCCTGAGGGGACATTTTCACATTCTAGGACGCGGGAAATGGTTCCACGAGCACGATGGATGCTGGGTCACGAGACGCCCCCGAATGACGCCCCCCCACGGGCCCTATCAGGAGGAGGGTGCCGACAGCACGGCATCCAGGTACTGGTCCTCCTTCTCGCGCATTTTGGCCTGTCCCGACGGCTGTGCGTCGTCGTACCCGATGAGGTGCAGAAGGCCGTGTACAACGTATCGGTAGGCCTCCCGCTCAAACGATGTGTCGAACTCATCGTGGCGCTCGGCCGCCGTGTCCAAATCCACGTACACCTCTCCTTCAACCCCCTCTTCTGAGTCCTCGGAGGGAGCAGGTCCTTCTCGGAGTGAGAAGGAGAGCACGTCCGTATCGTAGTCGTGGTCGAGGTACGACTGATTCAGGCGGCGAACCGTGTCGTGATCGGTGAGCACTAGGCTCAAGTGGGCCAGTGACGCTTCTTCCGCGTCCACCACATGACGGATCACGTGCCGGAGAAGCTCCGCGTCGAGTTCACGGGAGGGGTGGTCCTGCTCAATCGAAAGAGGTTCCGGGTATTCGGGGGGCACGGCGCCGGATGACAAGAATGGAGGGAACGCGCGATGGGATTACCACGACGAATCCGAAGAGGATTCGCTGCCGGACGGTGACGGGTCGACGGTGGCGGTAGGATCGACATCCGCGGGCGTGAGTTCCGGCTCGCTGTCGGCGTCCGCAGAAGAGGCCTCCTCGTCGTCCAGGGGGGATACCTCCAGGGCGTGAAGGCCCTTCGGGCCATCGTTCATCTCGAAGCGAACGTGCTGGTCACTCTTTAGGGTTTTGAAATCGTCGTCCGACTGAATATTCGAGTAGTGGACAAAGACGTCCTCACCATCGCCGGGATGATGGATGAATCCGTACCCTTTGTTGGCGTCGAACCACTTGACCGTACTTGTCTTCATAATATCGATTCAATCACAGTGACTGGATCGTCCTGAAAGATGCGTCCACGCGGGGGAAGAAGTTATCCGGAGAACTACCGGTGCACACGAGGTCCCCGGGCGGATATCTAAGGTGGTGTGAGATGAATCCCAGAAAGATCAGGAAACGGCCACACGCAACATCACGCGCGTGGTACCTTGCGAAATGCAGCAAGGTATGATGCGACGTGATAACTGCCGCTAAATATAGTTTGGGTCGGTCCCTCTGTCAAGGGAAAGAAAAATTCCGTGGACGTGCACAGCATCCACAGAAGATATTGCCTCTAGGCCTGTAGCCGAATCCGCCCCCCACGGACGGCTTCGATATCAGTGGTGGGGACAGCGCTAAGTGTCCGGTCCGTAGGGGGGCGGGGAAGAAGTAGAGACGCCGACGCCTCCCGGCGCCTACTCATTCGAGGGGGAGGAGGGCTGCTGAGGCGGGGTGCTCGGTGGAGCGCCTGGCATGGCAGGCATCTGGGACGGCTCTCGTGCCGAGTCGCTGGCGAGGCCGTACGCATCACGCACCCGAGCGGGGACCTGAAACGACGCGTCGGCCAGCACCTGTTCGAGTTTCTGATCGAAGGACTGAACGGCATCGGCCTGGTTGGCCTTGAGGTATGAAGACCGAACCCGCCCCGCGTACTGGAGAGCCCGGCTGAACCGGCGGCGCGAGCTTGCCGACCGAAGTTGAGCGAGCACCATGGGCTCGGCGTCGGCCAGAAGGTCAGCCACCTTGTCGGTTCTGCCCAGGCTCTGATAGGCTTGGGCGGTAAAGAAGAGCGTCTGCATGTCGGCCGGAATCGTGGAAAATGGAACGGCCTCCGTGAAGTCCGTCAGAAGCCGTTCGGCGGTCTCCGAGTGGCCCTTCTGGCCCAACTGCTCGGCCGTGTGGGAGTAGTGCAGACGATATCCGTCGACCATCCGCCGTGCGTTCTCGTTGTAGTAGACGGTTGAGTCACTGAGGTTGGTGAACCGAAAGTTCGACATGCGCTCGTCGGTGAGTCCCGGAATGACCCGCCCGAGGGGCTTGTTGTGCCTGATAGGCAGCACGCGGTAGGACTGCCCTTCCAGCTGAAAGTAGTTGCTGAGGTTGAGCTGGCCGGAGCGGGCCACCGTCACGGCAAAGTGCAGGGGCCGGGTCCACCCGTTTTGCGCGTTGGTCCGCAGCATGTCGTAGGTGACCACGTCGGCGGTCTGCAGGATGCGCGTGTCCTGTCGGAACGGGCGTCCCTTCAACTCCCACGTCATCGGGCTTTCGAGGCGCGAGGCGGCGGCCGAGTCGGGCAGGTAGGCGGAAAGTTCGGACTGGAGGGCGTCGGTGTCCACCGGTAGCTTCATCTGTTTGGGCTTCCAGCGCTGGTAGCCCAACTGGTCGATCCGGTCCTCCGACAGAGAGATGGGCAGGGGCTCCGATTCGTAGGCGGCCTCGTTCTTGAGCTGGCGCACGTACCACTTCGTGTTCAGCAGCGACAGGTTCACCACCCGTACGTCCTTCCGCACCCCCTCGACGGTCTGCAGGTACCACAGCGGGTAGGTATCGTTGTCGCCGTTGGTGAACAGAATGCCGTTCTCCTCGACGCTGGTCAGCATGTTGTGCGCGTAGTCGCGCGGCACGTAGTTCTCGGAGCGGTCGTGGTCCCCGTAGTTCTCCAGCGTCATCCAGCCGGGCACGGCCATAAAGATGAGGAGTCCGACCCCGAGGGCGGGCATCAGCCGGGCGACCCCTGAGAGCGAGTCGCGGACGGACTCGTAGGCCATCTGCATCAGCCCCCCCGCCCCAATCCCGATCCACAGGCTAAAGGCGAAGAAGCTTCCGACGTACGAGTAGTGCCGCTCACGCGGCTGCATCGGCGTCTGGTTCAGGTAGATAATGATGCCGATGCCCGTAATAAAGAACAGCACGAAGACGCTAAAGGCCCGTCGCCAGTCGCGGCCGAAGTGGTAGAAGGCGCCGAACAGCCCCAGCAGGAGCGGCAGGGCGAAGTATACGTTCCGCGACTCTTTCTCACTCGGCGTCTCCAAAGATTGAGTGTTGGCGTGCTGGTCGAGCCCAGGAATGCCTGTGATCCAGGGAGCGCCCTGCACGTCGCTCGCGCGCCCCGAGAAGTTCCAGAGGAAGTACCGGACGTACATGTATCCCACCTGGTAATCGAGGAAGAACTCCAGGTCGGAGTCGTAGCGCTCGTAGACGTTCCAGTGTTTGGGGTCTACGGAGTGGCGCCGGGGAAAGAGCGTCGATTCGCCGTCGCGTCGGCTGACTTGGCCGCTTTCGTCGTCGAACGTCACGCCCTGCAGAAGCGGCGTGTTGCCGTACTGCTCCCGCTCCAGGTAGGAGATGAACTTCTCGATGGTGTCCGGGTCGTTCATGTCGATCGGCGGATCAGTCGCGCTCCGCACGAAGACGAGTGCGTACGACGCGTAGCCGATGAAGATAACCGTGACGCACATGAAGGCCAGGTTCGCCAGGGGCATCCGCCGCCGGTGGGTCGTGTATACGCCGTAGGCGAAGATGAGGGCCAGCACAGTCGCCGTGAGGAACGGCGCCCCGACGGAGGCGAAAAGGCTGGGCAGTCCCACGATCAGGCCCGGGTAGACGGCGAAGAACAGGACGGAAGCGACAGCCCCAGCCCCTACGATGCGGAGCCAGCGCTGGCGGGAGGTCCAGTGCTCGCGGTCAAACTCCGTAAAGAAGACGATGAAGGCGACGAAGAAGAACGCCAGCAGGCTCAAGAGATGGACCCCGGTGGCCATGCCGAAGAGGAAGGCGATAACGACGAGGTAGCGGTTGGCGTTGAGCTGGAATGGCTGTCGGCTGCCGCCGCGCCGCGCCTCCTCGGCGCGGGCCGCGCCGCTCCACCGCAGTACGAGCCACACGACCAGCGCGGTGAAGAACGTAGAGAGGGCGTAGACCTCGGCGATCCCCGCGTTGAACCAGAAGGAGTCGCTCACCGAAAAGGCCACGGCCCCGACGACCCCGCTGGCGAGGGAGATGGCGTAGGGGCCGGTGTCCAGCTCGCTCCGGTCGCCCTGCCATCGCCGCACGAGGCGGACGATGACAAGGTGCGCGAGCAGGACCGTCCCGGCGCTGGCCAGAACCGAGAGCAGGTTGACCGCCAAGGCGACCGTTTCCTGCGACGGGGCCAGCATGGAGAAAAGCCGGCCCAGCAGCAGATAAAACGGCGCTCCCGGCGGGTGCATCACCTGAAGGGTGTAGACACTCGCGATGCGCTCCCCGGGGTCCCAAAACGAGACAGTTGGCGCAACGGTCGCCACGTACAGGCCGAGCGCCCAGAGAAAGACGAGCCCGGCAGTAAGACGGTCGATCCTCTTCCGATTCATCCTAACGGGAAGGCATTGGTGTCGAGAAACGCGAGAATATTGAGAAGCGGGGGAGAGGGACCCACGGCCGAGCGCTACCAGTCCGCGCTCGTCGCGTCGAGGAGTCGTTGAACAGTCTCCATCTCCATTTCGCCGTAGTTCATGGCGAAGGCGAGCTCCCCATTGCTATGGAAAATCCAGGTAGAGGGGATCCAGGTGACGGGAAGCCCAAGAAAAGAGTATCGACGGTTGGCCTCCTCATCGCTGGGGCCGAGGTCTGGCTGGGTGACCTCGACGACCCGACCCGGAAGGTTGTAGTCGTTCAACGTCGCGGTTCCGCTCTTGTCGTCGTTCCACACAGTGACGAACGTGAACGTGACGTTCGGGTTGTCGGCGACGAGGCCGGCCCAGCCGTTGCCCAGCTCGTTCCGGGAGTTGGAACACCAGGGGGCCCAGAAGTGGACCACGTGGAGGCCGTCCTTTTCAATACGATCCTGCACGAAAGACTCCGCCTCCGTCGCGGGAGACACCGACACGGCGGGGCGTGGCTCGGTGACGGCGGCCCGCGTGGTCGGCATGGCGGACGAGTCGGTACGCCCGTTTGTGGACGCGGTAGACGAGGACGAGCTAGCCATTTCCAGTTGGCCGACTGTACACTCCTCCGACTCCTCCTGGGCATGGGCGGGGGCGACCGCCACGAGGGCAAGACTCAGGAGAACGAGGACAGACGATCTCACGGGAGAATCAAAACCGGTACATGAGGGTGTCGAGAACGGAGAGCGGGGCCTCGGGGAGACGTCCGGGACAGGTGATTGGGTGGTTAACGGAATCAGGACGCCCCGTCGACGACAACAACGCACTCGCCCCGCACTTTCTTATACTCTGCAAAATACGACCGCACTTCTTCGAGCGTTCCTCGTTCGACTTCTTCGTATTTTTTTGTGAGCTCCCGGCCCACGGCGGCCATGCGATCGCCCCCAAAGTACTCGGTGAGATCCCTGAGGGTGCGCAGCAGCCGGTGGGGCGACTCGTAGAGGACTATGGTGCGCGGCTCGTCGGACAGCGTTTTCAGGCGGGTCTGGCGCCCCTGCTTCTTGGGCAGGAAGCCCTCAAAGACAAAGCGGTGGCTGGGAAGGGCGCTGGCGGTGAGCGCCGGGACGAGGGCCGTGGGGCCGGGGAGGGCCTGCACCTCGATGTCCTCCTCCCAGCAGGCGCGGGCAATGTAGAAGCCCGGGTCCGAGATGCCCGGCGAGCCGGCGTCGCTGATGAGGGCGACGTCGTGCCCGACACGCATGCGAGCAAGCAGCTCGGGCGTCTTGTCGCGCTCGTTGTGTTCGTGGTAACTCGTGGTGGGGGTGTCCACGTCGTGGTGGTCCAGAAGGTGGCCGGAGGTCCGGGTGTCCTCACAGGCAATCAGGTCCACCGCCCGAAGCACCTGGAGGGCACGCAACGTGATGTCGTCCAGGTTTCCGATTGGGGTGGGCACCAGGTAGAGCATGGGCGGGGGGAGTGGGGATGAGAGAGAGCACCGCGTCGCGAGAGGGCCTACGACCGCAGCGAGCGCAGCCAGTCCCACAGGCGCCGGCGCAGCGGCGGGGTGGCACCGAGGTCGAGGACGACGTACAGGATCAGCCAGAGGCCCGCGCCGGACATGAGGACATTGGCGATCCACATGCCCAGCCACGGCGGGAAGAAGCCCCGCTCGGCCAGCTTCTCGCCCTGCACGAGCGTGATCCAGTAAAACATAAAGATCCCGAGCGCGACGGCCCCAATCGTGGCGAGCCCGCCCCGACGCAGCGCAAGGCCCAGCGGCGCCCCCACAACCATGAAGATGAGACAGGCCAGGGCGATCGAGAACTTTTTGTAGAACTCGACCTGGTAGCTCCGAATGCGCTGGGTCTGCCACTTCGTGTCCCGCCGGATGTTCTGAATGGCGGACTGCGCAGACCGTGCGCTCTGAACCGCCGGCGACACCACCGAGCGACGCAGGTCGGTGTCGAGGTCGGCGAGGGCCAGATAGGACGCCGAATGTGATGGGGCAACGGGGGGCGGGGCTGACGTGTCCGCGGCGGCCGAATCAGAGATTGACGGGGATAGTTCGCCCTGCGTCCGCTCGTAGAGGGTCTGGTACCTCGAGTCTCGCTTCCCCTTCAGGGAATCGAGCGTTTCGAGCAGCTGTGGGGTGCGCATGGTGCGGGTGGAGCGGGAAACCTTCCCCGATTCCGACCGCCGGAAGACGGCATTCGAGAGGGTAAACTGGATGCGGTGGCGGTCAAACGTGAGGCGCTCGTACCGCTCCGAGCGGTTGTTCGCATCTGCGGGCAGGGGCCGGTGCATCTCCCCGTCCCGTAGAGTGAGGGTGAGGCGCGCCCCCCCGTCCTCCGACTCAATGACGCCCCGTTCGGCCTTGATGACTGCCTGTTGGTCCCGTCCCTGGGTGTAGTCGTAGATGGTCACGTCAATCAGTTCGTTGGTGCCCGGCGGACGGTCCTGAACCAGAATGCTGTAGTCCTCCATGTCCTCGTAGAAGATGCCCGGCCGGAGCTCAAAGCCGGGGCGCTTGCCCCGGATGTCGCTCCAGAGCTGACGAGCCCGGTGGTTGGCCTCCGGCAGCATGACGTTGTTGAAATAGAGCATGCCCCCCATGAGGAGGGCGGCCACCACGAGCGTCGGCCACACGATCTGGCCGAAAGAGATGCCGGTGCTCTTGATGACAGTATAGTACTGCGACTCGGCCAGCTCCCCAAATGCCATCAGTGCGGCCAGCAGCACCGACATCGGCACCGCCAGCACCACCATGTACGCCAGGTTGTAAGCAATCAACTCAATAATTACGAGGGGTGGAATCCCCTTTCCCGCAATCTCGGGCAGCCACCGAATCAAAAACTGCATCAGCAGCAGAAACATGAGCGTGCCGAGCCACCCGAAGAAGGGGCCCGGCAGCCGACGCAGTATGATCCAGTGAAGGCGGCGCAGCATGCAGATGTACCGTCGTGGAAGTCCTCGTCTAGAGAAGCGTACAAACGCCCGGCGCAAATTGCATGTTCGGGGGTGGCCCTCGATGGGTCTTGGCTGGAAGCCGTTGGATCTTCAGGGGGCGGTAGGAATTGAGGACACTTGCTCAGTTTTCCTCCAACATCTCCCCGCAATCCGGATGCAGGTCGAGCCGTTTACGTTTAGCTCCTTTATGACGAACGCCTATCTCTGCCACGATCAAGGAGAGGCGGTGCTCGTCGACGCGAGCTGTGAGACCGAGGCCGAATGCGACCAGGTGATGACCCTCATCGAAGAACAGGGCCTTGACGTGCGGCACTTGCTCCTCACCCATGCGCATGTGGACCACATCTTCGGGTGCACGTTCTTTGAGGAGAAATTCGGGCAGCGCTTCAAGGCGCACGAGGCCGCGGTGCCGTTCATCGAGCGGGCGGAGGAGCAGGCTACGGCGTTCGGGGTGGAGGTCGAGCCGCCGTCCGTGCCCACGACTCACCTCGCGGATGGGGACACCATCTCGTTCGGCGACGCCACCCTTGAGGTCCTACACACGCCGGGCCATTCCCCCGACTCGATCTCCTTTATCCACGGTCCGAGTCGACAGGCCCTTACGGGCGACGTCCTGTTCCAAAACTCGATCGGCCGCACCCAGGGCCTTCCGGAAACGTCCCGCGCGCAGCTTCTAAACTCAATCACCGAGAAGCTGCTCCCCCTCGGCGACGATGTCACGATCTACCCTGGTCACGGCCCCTCGACGACCATCGGCCAGGAGCGTGCGCAGAATCCCTTCGTGCAGGAAGCCCTCCGGGCATAGTCGACGTGATTTAGGCGCCGGTGTGAACGGTGCCCGACCGGACGTGCTCGTAGTAGTCCTCGTACAGCGGCACTACGTGGTCAATATCGAAGGTCTCGACCGCTCGCGTCCGCGCCGCCGCGGCCATCTCGGCGTGCTGGTCCTCGTCGTGGAGGAGCGTCCGGGTGTGTTCGGTGAACGCGTCGACGTCATCGAGCGGGCAGAGGAACCCGGTCTCGCCGTGCACAATCAGCTCCGGCAGCCCGCCGACGTCGCTCGCCACGACGGGCACCTCGCAGGCCATCGCCTCCAGGGCGGCCAGGCCGAAGGTCTCCGAGCCGCTCGGCATCAGGAAGACATCGGCAATCGACAAAATCTCTTCGATCGGGTCCTGCTTGCCGAGGAAGCGGATGTCGTCGTAGACCCCGAGCTCCCGCGCCTTGCGCTCCGTGGGCACGCGGTCCGGTCCGTCGCCTACCAGCAGCAGCTTCACGTTTGACGTCCCGTTCTGTAAGCGGTGGAAAACCTCAACCACCTGGTCGGTGTTTTTGACGGGTCGGAAATTGGAGACGTGCACAATCACCTTCTCCCCATTGGGACAGAGCGCCTGCTTGAAGTGCTCCTTGTCTTGACGCACGAAGCGGTCGGTGTCGATGAAGTTGGGGATCACCTCGATGTCCTGTGAGACCTCGAAGTGGTCGTAGGTCTCCTGGCGAAGGTAGTCGGAGACAGCGGTCACCCCGTCGGACTCGTTGATCGACCACGTGACGACCGGGGCAAACGAGGGGTCCCGTCCGATGAGTGTGATGTCGGTGCCGTGGAGGGTGGTAACGATGGGGAGGTCCAGGTCCTCCGAGTCCAAAATCTGCTGGGCCATCACGGCGCTCGACGCGTGGGGCAGTGCGTAGTGGACGTGCAGGAGGTCCAGCCCCACGTGCTTGGCAATGTCCACCATCTTGCTGGTGAGCGAGAGGGTGTACGGGGGATAGTCGAAGAGCGGGTAGCTCTGGACATTTACCTCGTGGAAGAAGATGTTGCCGGCCACGTGAGAGAGCCGGAAGGGAAGATCCGAGGCGATAAAGTGGATTTCGTGGTCCCGCTCGGCGAGGCCCTTGCCGAGTTCGGTGGCCACGACCCCACTACCGCCGTAGGTGGGATAGCAAGTGATGCCAATTTTCATGGGAGGCTACAGCGGAGGCTTTCTCGACAAAAAGGTGGGAGGAAGCGTCGGGGCTTCAGCAAATCAGTGGTCCCTACTCGCTCTCCGGAGGGAGGTTGCAGGTCCCGCGGCCCACAGTCCTTTCTGCGGCAAATCGTAACAGCACGGGACCTCCGCGGCCTGCACCCGCAGGGCTTGGTTGGGGAAAAAGCCCTCGGTCGTGTCCTCAAGCATGGATAGACGGATCGGCCGAGACGGGTGGGAACTCTGCGTCGGGGGCGTTACTTTCTGAACCCGAGGCGCGTCCTTCCTGGTAGAGGATCAGAGGCCCGATGCCGATGGTCCACGGCACATACACACATTTCCTGTTGGACAGACCGATTCTTTTTATGCACACCTCCACGAAACAGACCGCGTACTCTGCCTTCTTCGCCCTCTTTCTACTCGGGCTCGTCGTCACGCCGGCGCAGGCTCAGTTGGGCGTATCAGGCGGGCTCAACTTCGAGTCGGCGGGCGACATCGAAACGAGCAGGACTGGCAATGCCACCCTCGATAACTCGACCGGATACCACGTCGGTCTGGTCTACGAATTGGGGCTCGGAGCCGCCACGATCCGCCCCGGCTTCTTTTACCGACGGGTGGGCACCTTCGAGTTTTCCGGCGATGTGCTGCAGGGAGAGACCCAATTTGACGTATCGTCCTGGCAGGTGCCGGTGGATGTTCGATTTACGGTACTGCCCACGCCGCTCGTCAAACCATACGTTCTGGCGGGGCCAATGGCCACCTTTCCACGAGGGGAGGGCGACTTCGGCGACGCGACGGAGGACATCTCGTATTCCCTCAACGTAGGAATCGGCGCGAACATTTCGATTCCGACCGTCTCCCTGAAGATTCAGCCCGAGCTGCGGTACGAGTTCGGAGCGAGCAAATTCATCAAAGACGACTTTGAAATTGGGGGCACCTCGTTTCAGCCTCAGGACAGCCCGAGTTTCAGTGCGTTCGGGCTACGCGTGAACGTGATCTTCTAGGCTGAAACCGGAAGCTCACAGTAGAGATGCTTTCTGGCCCGCTGCCCGTATTACAGGGCAGTGGGCCAAGCTATACAGGAGTCGTCCGCGGATCCTACGAGATTTGCTTAAAGAACCGGAAGCGCCGTTCGTCGACTGCGTACCGGCTGCGCTCCGGCGCCACGAATCCCCCTCGCTCCGCCCAGTAGGGCGCCGCTCGTCCCCGCATCGACCGCTCGCTGTAGAAGTGCCGCGTCTCGATCGAAAACGGGCGGTAGGCCGGCGCTGCTTGCCGCACGTAGCGTGCCACCCACAGGGCCTGGCGCCACCGCGGGAGCGGGGCCTCCGGCTGGAGCCGCCGGTAGAGGGCCCGCTTCGAGGAGCCGGGGTTGAAGGCGCTAAACTGGTAGGGGTCCAGCACGACCGCCCGGTAGGTGCGGCGGCCCCGGTAGGCGGTTTCCACGCGGTTGCGCACCACCCAGGCGACCAGTTCCTGCTCGTGGGGCAGCTTCGTCTCCGAGTAGATGGCCCGGGCGAGCCACAGGGTTGACTCTTCGAGGTTGGCCGGGGTGGGGAGCAGCGCGGACGATTCTTCCTGGGGCGAGTCGGCCTCCGACCGTGGGGCTGGCCCCGAGGCATGTGGCGTGGAGGGGGCGTATGCGGCGGAAAGCTGCTGGAGTGAGGGGGCCTCGCCGCCGCTGTCCCCCGCAGGGCTCGTCTCAGAGACCGATGCGTGCTGAGAAGCGTCGAGGCCGAGTTCGGGTCCAGAGTTCGGGGACACCGACCCCGCCGAAAAGACAAGAGTGCCAACGGATGCGCAAAGAAGAATCGTACGTTTGCTCATATACCGGTGTATGCTATTCGAAGGCCATCGGAGGCAGCGTTCGGGCCGGGAGGCCCTGCGACGCTCCAGGAAATGTATGCGACGAAGGTGCATTTTCGTACGATCATTTCGTCGCTCCGCAGTGAAAAACCATGGGGGGTCGATATAGGTTTCCGGTAGGCTATCTCCGTAACTTCCTGGAAAAGCAAATACTTATGACGGTAATTTTCTTCTTCATGCCCGGTTGTTTGTGTGTTGACAGTTCGTTCTTTTTCGCTTAATCTGCCCTCGGCGTGTTCTTAACAAAAGCGCTTTTCGTGGGCGTGTCCTCTACAATGTACTCGTGAACTTACTTTGTTCTTGCACCTGTGACCAGCCTGCAAATTCTTGCGGACGCCAATATTCCTCGTGTCGAAGACGCCTTCGAGCAATTCGGGACAGTGCGCCGGATGCCCGGCCGAGAGATGACGACATCGGACGTTGCGGCCGCGGACGTGCTCCTCGTACGGAGCGTAACGCCCGTCGGGCCGGAGCTGCTGAGGGGGACGACCCTGCAGTTTGTCGGGTCGGCGACCATTGGGACGGATCACATCGACCGGGCGTACCTGCGGGCGCAGGGCATTCCGTTCGCGCATGCCCCAGGCTCAAACGCCGACTCGGTTGCCGATTACGTAGTGGCGGCGGTGCTTGGGCTGGCCCGTCGCCGTGGCGTTCCGTTGGGAGAGCGAACGGTCGGCATCGTAGGGTGCGGCAACATCGGCGGTCGTCTCGCCCGTCGCCTCCCGGCGCTGGGGATGGACGTTCTCCGAAACGATCCGCCCCGGGCCCGGGCCGCCGAGGCCGACGGAGAGGCCCATTCATTCGTGCCCCTCGACACAGTGCTCGGGGCGGCCGACGTCGTGACGCTGCACGTTCCGCTGAAGGAGTCGGGGCCTGATCCGACCCATCACCTAGTGGATGCGGCGTTCTTGGATCGGCTCGGCGACAGGGCGTGGCTCCTGAACACCTCGCGCGGCGCGGTCGTGGACGGGGAGGCGCTGCTCGCGGCCCGGAGGCAAGGAGCAGTGGGGGCGGCGGTGCTGGACGTGTGGGAGAATGAACCCTCGCCCGCCCCGGCGCTCATCGAAGCCGCGGACCTGGCGACGCCCCACATTGCGGGGTATGCCTACGACGGAAAGGTGCGGGGCACGGAGATGCTGTACGAGGCGCTCTGCGAGGCACTGGGGGCGGAGGCGATGTGGACGGGAACGGATGCCATTCGTCCCGCCTCGGCGGACGCGCTGCGATGCCGGGCCCCGGATCCCCGGCTGTCCGCCGTGGAGTGGCGCTTCGAGCTCGCGCGGCAGGCGTACGACCCCGCGGTCGACGACGCGTCCCTCCGAGATCTGGTCGAATTGGGACCGGACGCACGGGGCGAGGCGTTCGCGCAGCTCCGGGCTGACTACCGCCAGCGGCGTGAGATGCAACAGCACACGGTGCCGGCGACGGCCGTTCCCGCCGAGCACAAGCGGGCCGTCATGGAGGGACTGGCGATGCAACTCGACTGAGTCCGTTCGGCGCTACGCCCGGTAGCCGTAGGAGCGGAGGACGTTCTTCCGGTCGCGCCAGTTCTCCTGCACCTTCACGTGCAGATTCAGGTACACAGAGCTCTTGACGAACGCCTCAATGTCCTCTCGGGCCGTCATTCCCACCTTCTTGAGGGCCTTGCCCCCCTCGCCGATCAGGATGCCCTTGTGCGACTCCTCCATGACGACGATCTCGGCGTCGATGTAGTCCTTCGTTCCCTCGGGCCGTTCCTCGTAGGCCACGACGTTGACCTGCACAGAGTAGGGAATTTCCTGGTGGTAGTGCTTGTACACCTTCTCCCGAATCATCTCGGCGACGAAGAAGCGCTCCGGGTGCTCGCTGATCCGATCCTTTGGGTAGAAGGGCGGGCCCTCCGGCAGGGTGTCGAGCACGAGGTGAAGGAGGGTCTGAAGGTTGAAGCCTTCCTTGGCCGAGGTCGGCACCACCTCGTCGAAGGCCCGGAGGTCCTCGTAGGACTCCACGAGGGGGAGGGTCTCCTGCTTCGGAATCAGGTCCATCTTGGTGAGGACCAGAAACGCCGGCGTATCGCCAATTTTCTTTAGGCTCTGGGTGTCCGGCTCGTCCTGAGTGGCCTCGTGGAGGAAGAGCAGAAGGTCGGCGTCCCGAATGGCCCCCTGCACCTGCCCCATCATGGTCTCGTGCAGGGCGTAGCGCGGCTCGATGATGCCCGGCGTGTCCAGAAAGATGGCCTGGTGCTCCGGCCCCGAGTGAATGCCAAGGACGCGGTTGCGGGTGGTCTGCGGCTTTTTGGTGACGATCGACAGCTTTTCGCCGAGTAGGGCATTCATCAACGTACTCTTGCCCACGTTGGGCTTGCCCACGATGGCGACGTAGCCGCTGGTGTGGTCGTCGGAGATGTCGTCGAAGAGGGGCTCGGAGTGCTCCATAAAGAAAAGGGTAGAAGAGGTGATCAAGAACAGGGGCTCCTACGGCTGGGCGTTCGCTACAGTCGTACGCATGTCGCGAACGGCCCGGTCCATGCCCACGAGAATTGCACGGGCCATCACGGCAAAGCCGATTGAAACCTCGGCGACATGGGGGACCGTCTCTCGGAAGAGAGAAAAGTTTTTGTAGTTCAGTCCATGTCCGGCGTGCACCCGGAGGCCCGCCTCGTGGGCTTCTTCGGCGGCCGCGGCCAACCGCTCGGCCTCCTCGCGCTGGGCGGCTTCCGTAGAGGCCTCGGCAAAGTCGCCGGTGTGGAGCTCGACGCAGTTGGCGCCCACCGCGGCGGCGGCGTCGAGTTGGGCCGGGGCCGGGTCGACGAAGAGGCTCACCTGGTCCACGCCGGCGTCGTAGAGGCGGTCCGTGACGGCGTCGAGGCGGGAGCGGTTCGCCGTGACGTCGAGCCCGCCCTCCGTAGTGATCTCTTCCCGCCGCTCGGGCACTAGCGTGGCCAGGTCCGGCACCACGTCGCAGCAGATGGAGACCACCTCTTCCTCAGTGGACAGCTCGAAGTCGAGTTTGCCGTTCACTGTCTCGGCGAAGAGCCGCACGTCTCGCTCTGTAATGTGACGACGGTCCTCACGAAGGTGAAAGACAATTCCATCCGCCCCGGCCTGCTCACAGCGCGCGGCGGCGTGCACAGGATCGGGGAAGGTCTCCTCGCGGGCGTTGCGGAGGGTGCCAACGTGGTCAACGTTAATGAGCAGGTTTGTCACGCGGGAAATACGGCTGATTTGAGGGTCGGGAGTTCGTTCGCTCTAACATCGGGGGAGGTCCTCTTGTTTTTTGAAGGGCGTGCAGGGAATTGCATTTCGCAGAGGAGCCCCCTATTTTCGGATCTGTCATCACATTTCTGCCTTGCCGTGCTCCTCACTTCGCGCGGGGCGGAAAACTCACCCGGTCATTTTTTGCCAACACGAACGAACGGCTCTCATGGCTACGAGCAGCGGAACGATCCAGACTGCCATTCAGGCCCTCCTGGTGGTTGTAATTGTCGGGCTTGCCTATTTCTTGTACCAGTCGGTCACCGAGCCCTACGAGCGCATCGAGCGGGAGCAGCGACTGACAGAGCAGACCCGCCAGCGCATGACGAACGTTCGAACGGCGCTCGTCGACTACGAGCGAGACAGCGCATCGTACCCGGACTCGCTGAATATTTTGCTCCAGCACGTTCGCGGGGATTCGATCCTCTCGACCCGACAGGACAGCGTGTTCGGACGCTCAGTCTCCCTCGATTCCCTGTTGTTCTCTCCCCGAACCGGCAACCGGTTCCAGTACGCCGTGAGCGACACTGGACGGGTTGAAACCTACCTGCTCGAAGACCCGGACACCGACGATCAGATTGGCACCCTGACCGGCGATCCCACGCAGGCGAACGCAGCCAGCTGGGAGTAGGCCCGTGGTTGGCAGGCCCATGGAACGCGGCAGACCAAGGCCCTGACGATGCAGGGCGCGCAATGTAGGCAGGAGTGAAAAACTATGCAGTCGATCTCGGCCGCGGTTCACATTCAGGGTCCGACGGTGCGGTACGCGGAAGTAGAACGAGACGGCTCGGACGTGGATCTCCGGCGGTTTGGGGAAGAGACCTTCGAGGTGGACATTGCGCGCGTCCTGTGGGGAGACACAAGCCCTGCGCCCCTCGACACGATTACGACCGCCCTGTCCCGCATTTTTGACGACACCGACGCATCGGACGTGGGACTGGTGCTCCATCCGGTGGATGCGTACAGCGTTCTCATGCCCCTCCCCGGAGGACTTTCGGCGGAGGAGCGCGACCGACGTGTGGCGTATCAGGCGGCCCTGGTTACGAACACCCGGTCGCCCGGAGCGCTCCATACCGTGTCGAAATCCGTGCGCACGACCGTGGAGGATGGCGAGACGGTCGAGTGGGTGCACGTTTTGGCCGTGCCCGAGCAGGTGGAGGCGCGCATGGAGGCCCTGTTCGCCGAGGTGTCCGGAGTGGACACGACAGGGCGCATCCTCAGCGCGGAGGCGGCGGCCCATCTAATGGGACTGTCGGAGGAGGGGGGGGCGCTGGCAACGGCGGCAGACGACGAGACGTATCAGCTCGGGATTGGGCAGTACGCAGGGCACACCGAATATGCCCTGACGCGGAACGGTAGTTGGCACCATGCCCACGCGGCCGAGAACGCCCCGACGGCCGAAGACCAAGTCTATTACGCCGTAGGAATGCTCAACCGGATTGGGATGGTGCCGGACGCGCTCGACGCTCTCGTCGTGTATGGGTCGGAGGTAGACGCCGTGGCCGGCGGTCCGTTCGAATCGGTATTCGAGAGCGCCCCTACTCTTCTCGACCCATTCGGGCGGCTGCACCGCATCTGGGAGCCGGATGCGGAGCAGCCCGGAGAGTACGTGCCATGCATCGGCGGGGCCCTGGCTCTGTCTGCGGAGTGAAAGGGACACGAGGAAAGAGGCACGTCCCCGTGCGACACCCCCATTGGGGATCTCTACCCCCGACAGGCGTTTATCACTTTCGAGGCTCGTCGGCTGTAGGGCCTCGTCGCAGCATCTGCTCATTTGGCAACCCTGATCCACTATGAAACTCATTGCCGGCCGGTTTGGCGGCCACGGCCTCAAAACGCCCTCTGGCCACGAGACACGCCCCTCCACGGCCCGGACGCGTGAGGCCCTGTTCGGGCTCATCGACGCCCGCATTTACCTTGAGGGCGCAGAGGTGCTTGACCTCTTTTCCGGCACGGGCGCACTCGGCCTGGAGGCCATCAGCCGAGGGGCGGAGCTCGTGACGTTCGTAGAGCAGAAACGCGAGGTCATCAACTACGCCCGAGAAAACGCCGAAAAGATTGGGGTGGAGGACAAATGTATCTTCATACAGGGGGACGCCGTGGAGTACCTGCGGACCTACCAGGGGCCGGCGCTCGACCTTATCATGGCGGATCCGCCCTACAAGCTGGACACCATGCAGGAGATGCCCGACCTGGCGGTGCCCCACCTCGACACCGATGGCGTTTTCACGCTCGAACACAGCTCGCACGACTGGTTCGATGAGCACCCCCGGCTGATGACGAGTCGGTCCTACGGGCGCACCATCGTGAGTCTATTTCGCCCCCCGCTTCCGCCCGAGGCAACGGACGACGTGACGAGCGACGCAGAGTCGGCCACGGAGTCCTCCCCGAAGACGTCTTAACCTGCTGCGCGCTTAGCTTGGACCCCTCGCCCCTGCATGGACCAGAATTTTGCCCTGTATCCCGGCACGTTCGATCCCTTCACGTTCGGCCACCGGGACGTTTTGGAGCGGGCCCTCCGCGTCTTCGACCGTGTGGAAGTGACCGTGGGCGTCAACCTCGAAAAAGAGACCCTCTTTTCGACCCAGGAGCGCACGACACTCGTGCGTCGATGCACCGAAGACCTGGACGGCGTGGAGGTGCAGGCCCACCAGGGGCTCATCGTGGATCGCGCGCAGGAGGTCGGCGCGGCGGCCCTGGTGCGAGGGCTCCGTCAGGTGAGTGACTTCGACGCGGAGTTCCGCATGGCCTTTGCCAACCGGAAGCTGGCCCCGGAGCTGGAGACCGTGTTCTTCATGACCTCCGAGGAGTACGCCCTCATCAGTTCCTCGATGGTGCGGGATGCTCATCGATGGGACGGGGACGTCTCGAAGTTCGTGCCGCCTCCGGTCGTGGAGGCGCTGGAGCAGAAGGGCGTGCCGGCCCGGTCGTAACAGCGCCTGGCCCGCGTATTGAGGCAAATGGTTCTCCTCAACGTCTCCCGCGTTGTTGGGCAGTCTGGACCGTGCACGGCCGGACGCGAGGCCTTTTGATTCGCCGCCGCGTCCTGTATCTTCACCGACACACATATCCCTCACTTACCCTTACGTGACGAATGGACACGCCGGACGACCTTTACTACACAGACGATCACGAATGGCTGCGCGTCGAGAACGGCACGGCCACCGTGGGCATCACAGACTTTGCACAGAGCGAACTCGGCGACATTGTTTTTGTCGAGCTAGAGCCGGAGGGGACGGAGCTTGGGCAGGACGACATCTTCGGGACTGTTGAGGCGGTCAAGACGGTGTCGGAGCTGTACATGCCCGCGGGGGGCACCATCACGGCGATCAACGAGGAGCTTGAGCTCGCGCCGGAGGTCGTAAACGAAGATCCGTACGGGGACGGATGGATGATTGAGATTGAACTCGCAGCGCCCGACGAGGCGGAGGAGCTGATGGGGGCTGACGCGTACGCGGAGGTCACGTGATCTCCCTTGCGCACGCTCCGTGCGCGCCGCTCGCGGGTCTGTCGAGAACAGGACCGCACGAAACGACTGGTTGCCATTGCACTCTGACATTCGCCCCTTCCCACCCCCCGTGTCGATGCACGACAGGATCGTTGTTCTGGACTTTGGTTCGCAGTACACGCAACTCATCGCGCGTCGGGTGCGTGAGACCGGAGTGTACTCGGAGATTCGCCCCTGCACCGTTGGGGCGGACGAAATCGACGCCCTGAACCCGAATGGCGTCATCCTCTCTGGGGGGCCCTGTTCGGTCTACGACGAGGAAGGGCCGACACTCGACCCGGCCCTGCTCAACCTGGAGCGGCCCGATGGCACTCCGGTGCCGCTGCTGGGCATCTGCTACGGCCTGCAGGCGATGGCACACCAGTTTGGGGGCGAGGTGGCGCGGGCCGACCGGCGCGAGTTTGGGCGGGCGCAGCTGCAGGTGCCCCCGGACGGGCAGGAGAAATCGCTTCTCTTCGAAGGCGTGCCGAGCGGCTCCACCGTCTGGATGAGCCACAGCGACCACCTGACGGACCTCCCCAGTGGCTACGAGGTGATTGCCCGGACCGACAATGCCCCGGTGGCCGCTGTGCGTGACACAGACGGGCCCTATTACGGCGTGCAGTTTCACCCGGAGGTAGTGCACACGGACTACGGCCGCCAGATTCTGGAGAACTTTGCGCACGAGATTTGCGAGTGCAGTGGGGACTGGACGCCTGCCTCGTTCGTGGAGGAGCAGACCGAAGAGATCCGGGCTCGAGTGGGCGACCGCCACGTCATCTTGGGCCTGTCCGGGGGCGTCGACTCGTCCGTCGCCGCAGCCCTTCTGCAGCGGGCCCTGGGCGATCAGCTCCACTGCATCTTCGTCAACAACGGCCTCCTGCGGAAGGGGGAGTGGGACCAGGTTCAAGATACGTTCCGGGGCCACTTCGAGATGGACCTGCGCACCACCGACGCTACGGACCGCTTTCTGGATCGGCTCGACGGGGTAACGGACCCGGAGGAGAAGCGGACCATCGTCGGCAATACGTTCATCGAGGTCTTCGAGGAGCAGACCGAGGCCATTGCTGCTGACCTGGGACACCGACCCACCTACCTCGCCCAGGGCACGCTCTACCCCGATCTGATTGAGAGCGTCTCATTCAAGGGGCCCTCCGTCACCATCAAGACCCACCACAACGTCGGTGGGCTGCCCGACGAGCTCGACTTCGATCTCATCGAACCCTTCCGGGAGCTGTTCAAAGACGAGGTGCGCGAGATCGGGCGTCTGCTGGACGTGCCGGACCCCATTGTGGGGCGCCATCCCTTCCCCGGGCCCGGCCTCGCCATCCGCATTCTCGGACAGATCACGCGGGAGCGGCTGGCCCTGCTGCGAGAGGCCGACGCCATTTTCATTGAGGAGCTGCGCGCCAACGACCTCTACGATGAGGTGTGGCAGGCATTCGCGGTCCTTCTTCCGGTGCAGGCGGTGGGCGTGATGGGGGACGAGCGCACCTACGAAAACGTGTGCGCCCTGCGCGCCGTGACCAGCGTGGACGGCATGACAGCCGACTGGGCGCATCTCCCCCACGACTTTCTCGGGCACGTCTCGAACCGCATCGTCAACGAAGTGCCCGGCATCAACCGGATTGTCTACGACGTGAGCTCCAAGCCGCCGGCAACCATCGAGTGGGAATAATAATGCTGCGAGGGAATGCTGCGTTGGGATGGGGAAGAGACAAGTTTCTTGGCGTCAATTCTTCAACATCGTCTCCCGTCTCCATGGTGACTCACCGCTTCAGGCCGGCCTGTGTGCTTGGGCTCCTTCTGCTTCTGAGTGTCGGGGCGTCGGCGACGCCGGGCCATGCTCAGGAGGCGGTGGCCGTTCCCGAAGTTGAGAATGCGGAGCTGCTGTTTGAGGAAGGAGTTGCGGCATTTGAGCGGGGCGAGTACAAGACGGCGCACGAGCGCTTTCGGTTGGTGAGCGAGTACGAGCTCAACCGAAAAACGACGGCCGCTCTGCTCATGGACGGCAAGGCCCTCGTTCAACTGCGCCGCTACCGGGACGCCATCGACCGGCTTGAGGCTCTTCTCAACCAATATCCGGAGACGACGTACCGGGACGAGGCAGAGCGGCTCCTTGAGCGGGCCCGGAGCCGGCTCCGAGAAGAGACGCAGGCCCCGGATACGCTCCGCGTCGGCGTGACGCTTCCGATGGGGGCCGCGGAGGTGTCCCTGTCCCAGGCCCTGTTCAACGGTGTTCGGCTGGCGGTCGACGAGCACAATGGCTTACGACGGCGGTTCATCCGTCCGCCCGGTCTGCGGACGGAGGCCGACACCTTTGAGGTCTACGACACGGCCCGCCGTGCGGGAGACAGCCTCGCGGCCGCGGACGGAGAAACCACCGTGGCTGCGCCGGCCGACACCGTTCGCGTCGACTCGCTGCGGGTCGTCGCGGAGCAGGTCGAGCGCCCGGACTGGGTCGCGAAGATGCACTTCCGTCGGACAGGCCCCCGGCCCAAGGCTGCACGGGCGGCGGTCGACTCACTCGTGCGCCTCGACGATGTGGACGTGATTCTTGGGCCCATCCGGAGCCGCGTGGCGCGGCCGGCGGGCGAGCGGGCCGAGGCTGCCCGCGTGCCTCTGGTGGCCCCGATGGCTACCGATGAGAGTGTGTCTGAAGGGAAGAACTACGTCTTCCAGGCCAATCCCACGATCCCGGACCGTGGGCGGGTCATGGCGCGGACCGCAAAAAATGGGCTCCTCATTGACCGCGTCGGGGTCATCTACGAGGAGGGCAATGGCCTGAGCGCGCGCATGGCCGAGGGCTTTCGGGCGGAGGCCCGCCGGCAGGACCTGACGGTGCCCCTGAGCATTCCGCTGCAGGGGGCACGGGACTGGTCGCAGCTGCCGACCCTCCTCGAAGACTCGACCCTCATCGAGACCGACTCCCTTCGCGCCCGGCGAGATTCGGCCGCCACCGATTCGCTGCTGGCCGAGACGGAGGCGCTTTATCTCCCCGTGTCGGGCCGTGGCACTGCGGGCAAGATTCAGGGGGCCCTCACGGGCCTTCGGCAAATTCTCCCCGGGAAGCGGGTGCTCGGCAACGCCGAGTGGCACGACCTTCCCTTCAAGGAGTCGGCCAGCACGGCCACCGCCACGTACACGAACGGCTTCTACGTGCAGACGGATCGGCCGGCCGTGCAACGGTTCGTCCGCCGATACCGCCTGCTTACGGGCAGCCCCCCGGACGAACTTTCCACCAACGGCCGCCGCCTAGCCTACGTGGGCTACGACGTGGCCCGCTTTCTGCTGACCACCCTCTCGCCGTCCGGCACAGGGCCCACGCCCCGGGCGCTCCGCACCGCTCCGACGTATGAGGGCCTTGGAATGAACATCGGCTTTCAGGGAGAAAATGGGAATCAGGCGCTGTTTATCCATCGCTACCGCGACCAACGGACGGAGCTTCTCCGGTAGAGACAAAGACCCTGCGGAGGAGGGGCGATCCATCTGGGCTTAAAGCTGCGGAGAGGAACAGACCCTCCCCCCTGTCGTTTCGGCCCGCGTTATCGCTTCCGCCCCAACTGTCACACCGAAAGCAGGGGCGGCCCTCTCGTCGACTGCCTTCATCGTAGTGGTCCCTTCATGCGTACGTCGGCTCTCGTTCCTGTTCTGCTGTTTGCGCTTCTCGGGGCCCTCGTCGGATGCTCGGGAGGCACCGAGCTTACCTACAGTGGGCCGGAAGAAGCGTACAAGAAGGGGGTTGCCGAGATGGAGGAAGGCGATCATCAGCAGGCCATTCGCTTCTTTCGGGCCGTGTTTGAATACGGGCGGGGGAACGAGTGGGCCCCCGATGCGCGCTTCAAGCTCGCCATGGCGCAGCGCGGGCTGAACAAGCATCTGGTGGCCGCGAACGAATTCCAGCGCTTCACGCAGCTCTACCGCAACGACGATCTCCTTCCTCGGGCCGAGTTTGAACGCGCCAACTCGTACTACCTCCGGTCGCCCTCGTACCGTCTCGACCAGTCGGACTCGGAGGAGGCCATCTCTCTCTTTCGTCTTTTCATTGACCGGCACCCGAACCACGAACTCGTGCCGAAGGCCGAAGAGAAAATCAATGAGCTCCGCGCGAAACTTGCACGGAAGAAGTACGAGGCGGGCCAGCTCTACGAGCAGCGCGACATGTGGCAGGCCGCCACGACAGTCTACGAACGTGCCTTTGATCAGTACCCAGACACACGCTGGGCCGACAACGCGCTTCTTGGTGCAGTACGGACGTACGTTCGGTACGCGGACCGAAGCGTGGAGAGCAAGCAGGCCGAGCGCTACCAGAAAGCGATCGAGAATTACAACCGGCTCACGCAACTCTTCCCCGAGAGCACTCTTCTTGGGCGGGCGGAGAACCTGTACAGCGAGGCCCGAGAAAAGCTCGATCGCGTGCAGGCCCGAGAGGGTGAGCAGTCGCTGGCGCAGGAGGATGCGTCGGGCGGCTCCAACTGACGAAGGGACTCTGTAGGCCCACCGTGCCCATGAATGTTGGTCTTTTTGGAGGGTCCTTCAACCCGCCCCACGTCGCCCATCTCATCGTCGCGGAGGTCGTCCGCGACCAGTTCGGGCTCGACGAGGTGTGGTGGATTCCCAACGCTACTCCGCCCCACAAGCCGGACGACGAGTTGGTGGCCGTGCAGCACCGGCTGGCGATGACCGAGCGCATGGTGGCGGACAACCCGGCCTTTCGCGTGTGCGGAATTGAGGTGGAACGGGAAGGCGTGTCGTACACGGTCGAGACGCTCCGTGTCTTGCAGGACCAGCATCCCGATACGGACTTTGCCCTCATCCTCGGCAGTGACAGCCTCGACCACTTTGCCGACTGGCACCGGCCCGACGAGATCGCTGAGCGCGTGCCGTTTATCGTGTACAAACGCCCCGGGGCCATCGAGTCGGTCGCCGATCCCCGCTTCGCGAACGATGTCCGGTACGCGGCTGCGCCCGTCCTGGAAATCTCGGGGACCGAGGTCCGCGCCCGGCGCCGGGCCGGCCGCTCCATCCGGTACCTCGTGCCGGAGGGGGTGCGCTCCTACATCGACACCCACGACCTCTACCGCGTACGAGACTGACGAGCGGATGGCACGCGTCCAGGGTCGTTGCGTCGGCGCCTGAACTTTGCGTTGTCCGACATCGTTTTTAGATCCCGACACGAGCTTGGCCTGAACGCCAGCCCCAAATGCCGTCACGCTTTCTGAACTGACACCCCAATGCCCATGGCGCTTACCGAATCGACGATGATGGAACTGGGCCACCCGGCCCCCGACTTTTCACTGCCCGCGGCCAATCCCGAGGTGGACGACCGGGGCGACGCACAGCGTTCGCTCGCGGACTACGACGAGGCCGAGGCACTCGTTGTCGTCTTCATGTGCAACCACTGCCCGTACGTGCAGCACATCGAGGGTGCCCTCCTCGACGCGGCGCGGGAGTATCAGGACGAGGGCGTACAGTTTGTGGGCATTTGTTCGAACGATCCGGAGCGCTATCCGGACGACTCGTTCGACAACATGGCCGAGCGGGCTCGGGAGAAGGACTACCCGTTCCCGTACCTGCAGGACGAGACGCAGGAGGTGGCCACGGCCTACAAGGCGGCCTGCACCCCAGACATCTACGTCTTCGACGACGACCGCACGCTCGCCTACCGCGGGCGCTTCGACGACACGCGTCCCGACGGGGACGAGGCACACGGGGACGACCTGCGCCAGGCCCTCGACGAGCTTCTCGCCGACGGCACTGTGACGATGGAGCAGGCCCCCTCCATGGGATGCAACATCAAGTGGAAGCCCGATGCGACCCCGGCCCACGCGGCGTAGGAGACCGGGCGCCAGGACGCGAGGCCGACCACGGGGGACGAGGCGGCCTCTCGCACCCCCAGTGTCATTTCTGGATGGTCATGTTTAGTGGACGCGCATTTCGGACCTGGACACACGTCGTTGCCGGGGCCTGCGGCATCGCTGCCCTCTTCCTAGGCGTGATGGTGATGGCCGAAGAGGTGATTGGCGATAGGGCGCGGGTCACGCGGGCGGCCCTCGTGATGAGTGCAGCGGCATTCCTCGGGTACATCGGGGTCGCCTGGCTCATCCGCCGCGACGAGGCCCACCCGTGAGAGTGCTTGCACAGGACGTCCTCCAGGAGAGCGAGAATCATGAGTGGAGTCCGTTTCGTTGGAGTGTATATCCGGACCTGATTCCATCTCTCCTAGATCTGGGAGCGCTTCCGGTTTATAAGAGCACGGTTCTGAGCCTTCATCTACACGCATTCAACCCCTGAGGTGATATCATGAGCAGCGACGCCGTCGAGAGTACCCCGGAGGAGGAGCGATCAGCCTTCGAAACGGCCCAGGAAGGGCAGGAGGACGTTGATCCGCGCACCATTCCGCAGACGCTGGAGGAGCCGCCCCCCGTGGGGGACGAGATCGAGTACCCGGGCTATCCAGAAGAGGACCACGAGACATGGCAAATTCTCGTGGAGCGTCAGATGGAGCAGCTCCCGGGCCGTGCCTGCGAGGCGTACATGCGGGGGCAGGACGTGCTGGGGCTGGAGGGAGACCGGATTCCGGATCTGGCGGACCTGAGTCGACGCCTCAACGAGGAGACCGGATGGGAGGTGGCCAATGTGCCGGGCCTGATCCACGAGAAGAACTTCTTCTCGCTGCTGTCGCAGCGCAAGTTTCCCTCCACGAACTACGTCCGTGGGCGGGAGGAGCTCGACTACACCCCGGCCCCGGACTGCTTCCACGACATCTTCGGGCACATGCCGATGCTCACACAGCCGGAGTTTGCTGACTTCTACCAGCTGTACGGCCAGGCAGCCCAGAACGCGGAGGGGGCCGACCGTCCCCGCCTGGAGCGATTTCACTGGTTCACAGTGGAGTTCGGGTTGATCCAGGAGCAGGGCGAGAAGCGAATCTTTGGGGCGGGCATCGTGTCCTCCAACGAGGAGGTGACGCATGCCCTCTCTGATGAGGTGACCCTTCATCCGTTCGATCCCGAGCACATCGTCGAAAAAGACGACTACGAAGTGTATAACCTGCAGGATGAGCTCTTCGTCCTCGACTCCTTCGAGCAGCTCGTGGACGGCTTCCGCGACTGGACGTCGAAGAACGGATTGCTGTAGGCGTCTCGTCCCACGCCCATTTGAAAGGCCAGTGCTGCGCCCCGTCCCGCCGGACCCCCGGCGGCGGGGCGCTTCCGTATGGATGCCGGGTCCCATGGAAAACATCCGTGGGGCCGTCGGTTGAAAACCCGTATTGAGCTTTCAAATTAGCCTCTCATGGGTTCTCATGGAGACAGAGACGGAGAAGCGGGTATCCGCGCGAATTACGGGGCGCGTGCAGGGCGTCGGATTTCGCAACTTTACGCAGCGGCGGGCCCGGCGGCTGGGGGTCACCGGCTGGGTGCGCAACGAGCCCGACGGGTCGGTCCGGTTGGAGGCGGAGGGGCCCACCGATGCGCTCGAGTCGCTCGTCGAAGCTGTTCACCAGGGCCCGCGCATGGCGCGCGTCCAGGAGGTCGACGCGGACTGGTCCGACGCCGACGATGAGTTCGAGGTCTTTCAGGTACGTCGCTGAGGCCGGAGAACGACCACGAATCCACTAGGAGAGATCGCCATGGGGCATTCATCAGGGCACGACGAGGAGACCGCTGGGGCGTCCCCGACGCAACTTGAACTGATCGACCACGCGGCCCAGCGTCTGGGGACGGCGGACCGCTCGGCCCCGCGACGAACGGCAGAGTGGCTGCTGACAGAGCTGCTGGACTGCGATCGAGCACATCTGTACGCCCATCCAGACCGGGCGGTCGCCTCGTCGGTGGCGCAGCAGTTCCGTGAGATGGTGGAGCGCCGCGTGCAGGGGGAGCCCCTGCAGCACATCCTCGGGTACGCTTCTTTTTACGGGCTGCGGCTGCGGGTGTCCCCGGACGTGATGGTGCCGCGCCCCGAGACCGAGGCGGTCGTGGACCGGGCATTGGCCTGTATCGAACACGTCTCGACACCCTGGGTGCTCGACGTCGGCACAGGGAGTGGATGCATTGCCCTTGCCCTCAAGCACGAACGGCCCGATGCGGCGGTGCAGGCCTGTGACGTCAGCACGGACGCTCTCGCCGTGGCCCGGGCGAATGCTCAAGACCTAGACCTCGACGTTCAGTTTCTTGAGGGTGATCTACGTACGGAGGCCCCGGACGCGACGCCACGAGGTGTGGACCTTCTGGTCTCCAATCCGCCCTACATTCCCGACGCGGAGGCCGAGTCTCTACCGCCCGTCGTGCGGGAGTACGACCCCGACCGTTCGCTCTTTGCCGGTCGCGATCCGCTTCGTTTTTACCGCGATCTCGTTGATTGGGCCCGGGAGTGCTGTGCGTCGGGGGCCTCATTCGTCCTAGAGGTGCATGCCGAGTACGCCGCCGAGGTGGCGGAATTGTTCGGGGGGGAAGGGATCGTGGAGGCGGTCCACACCGAAGAGGACCTGAGCGGGCGGCCGCGGGTCGTGTGGGGGCGAATCGAGCGGGCAGAGGCTAGTTGACGGCGGAGGAGCGTGGCGTCTCGAAGACGCGGGCGGCCTCCTGGTACATGATGGCGTGGAGGTCGGCGGTGGTCTCGGGGGTGTCGGCGTATCCTCCCGAGAGGAGGAGTGCCACCGGATGATTGTGGGCCTGAATCTGCTCCAGCACGTACCGATCGCGAGCGTGAAGGCCCGCGCGGGTGAGGGAGAGACGCCCAAACCGGTCGTCCGTCGCCACGTCAATCCCCCCGAGGTAGAACACGAGGTCCGGCTGCACCGCGTCTAGGGTCTGGGGAAGGTACGATTCCAGCGTGTCGAGGTACGACTGGTCGCCGGTCGCATCCTCAAGGGGGACGTCGAGGGAGGAGGGGGGCTTCTCGAACGGGTAGTTCTTCCCCCCGTGCATCGAAAAGGTAAAGACCGACTCGTCGTCCGCGAAGACGGCCGCGTTGGCGTTGCCCTGGTGCACGTCGAGGTCTATGATCAGGACGCGCTGAACCCAGCATGCCGCCTGCAGCACGCGGACGGCGATGGCCACGTCGTTGAGCACGCAGAAGCCCTCGCCGTGGCCGGGGAAGGCGTGGTGGGTGCCGCCCGCAAGGTTGGCGGCGACGCCGTCTGTGAGCGCCATGAGGGCCGCGTTAATAGTGCCCTGCACGGCCAGCCGGGACCGGTAAACGAGGCGCTCCGACCAGGGAAGCCCCATGCGCCGCTCGGCATGGTCGGACAGGCTGCCCTCGGCAAGCTGCGTCAGGTAGTCGGAGGTGTGAACGCGTCGCAGGTCCGTCCAGTCGGCCTGCCGGGGGGTGACCACGTCGGTCGGGTGGATGAGCTCCTCGTCCAGAAGCCGCTGGTGGAGGGCCGGGAACTTGGCCATCGGAAACGGATGCCCCTCGGGGAGGGGGACGTAATAGCCGTCACAGTAGCTGACGCGCATCGAGCTCAGAAGCCTGCGGCTTGATAGAGGAGTGGCGTATAGGAAGAACGATGCGCTGTACGCAAATGCGCGAAGCCAAGGTCCGAACTGTGCTCGGAGAAAAATGAAAAGCAGGGCACATAAAAAACGCCAGGAAGGCCGTCTGGCCCTCCTGGCGCCGTAATGCTCGTCTTTTCGTTTCGCTAGCAACCCTAGAAGTCGCGGAACTCTAGGAGCTGTTTCAGAGACCGTTCCTCGCTCCCGAACACTGTATGTTTTCTATGAGGTGGTCAGTCAGATGCGAGACGAAAAGTGTTGCGTGTAAAGAGCCCTAGTGAGTCTTTAATCATTCGGATTGGTGTTGTGCGGCTCCGGAGGATTGGTCGTCCCCCCATCTTCATGCATTGTGTTGTGATCCTGTCCCTGTCGGACCTCAACTGGTTCCTCCTCAGATACCTGGGGGCCGCTTACGGTGTTGGTGCACCCACCGAGAAGAAAAGCCCCGGCGAAAGCAAAGGTAGCAAGGTATGATGTGACGGTCGTGTAGAGCGAGCGCTTCATGACTACAGGGTGTGTTGGCATGATTTTAGCGACGAAGATTCATCGTTTACATTATACACCTCTTGGGTAAATTGCAACCATATTGCAGCCAATTTCGGTAACTATGGATCATCTATACGTAAAATGTTCCGGAGTGACCGTTCTCCTTGTAAGTCTTCTACTTGGGTCCTGTGCCGCGAGTGGCCAGCCGGCTTCTCCTCTAAAGCTCTCCTTATCGCAGGAGCGGCCGCCCGTTCAAGATTCGGTGTCGCAGGACGCCCCTTCCGAGCGTGGACTCCCGTTTCCGAGTCAACTCCATTCCCCACTCGACCGCTCCACCCAAACCTGGAGCATTGCCCAAGACAGGCGGGACCTCATCTATGTCGCCAGTAACCATGGGGTCCTCCAGTACGATGGTGAAGAGTGGGACCGGATACCTACGACCCCTGCGACCTCTGAAACTCCCACTCGCTCCGTAGCCGCCGACAGTCTGGTCTATGTCGGTACCCGAGGAGACTTTGGGTATCTCCGGCCCGATTCAATAGGGACTCTGAAGTACAAATCCCTTCTGCACCACGTCCCTACAGAGAAGCGGGATTTCGCGGACGTATGGAATACACACGTTATCGGTAAGGATGCGTATTTTCAGTCTGGGGAATACCTTTTCCGATGGGATGGAGAGGGAATCACTTCATGGAGAGCGAAAGGAAAATTCCACACGTCTTTCGTAGTGAATCAGACGCTGTACGTGAAAGATGTGAATCAAGGCTTATTTCGCCTCAAAGGTGACTCTCTTCGGATGGCTCAAGGTGGTGAGGCATTGGACGAAACACCGATATACATGATGGATGCTCGTCCCGACGGAAGCTTGATTCTCGCGACACAGAACCGCGGTCTTCTCGTCCAGGATGACGAATCGTTTCGGTCTCTTACGCCGGAACTGACATCCTTTCTGAGTCAGAACGATCTCTACCACGGGACGTCTCTTTCGGGAGGTCGCTATGCACTAGCGACGATCAGGGCCGGGGTGGTGATCGTCAACTCGAACGGGGAGGTGGTGCGCGTCCTGGACGACTCGTCCGGACTCCCCGTCAATGTTGTAAATCACGTATTTGCGGGCCGGGAGGGACAGCTCTGGATGGCCCTCAATAATGGCCAGGTGCTTCAGTCCAACCTGAATGCCCCGCTTACTATCCATGATGAGCAGACGTCCCTGGGTGGGGGCATCCGAGAGATTCACAAGCACGAGGACACCACCTACGTGTCCACGACGACTGGCCTCCACGTTCTCAAGCCGACTGAGAGCCAATCGCCAGGAGAACGGAGTGCCCGGTTTGAATCCTGGGGGGGCGACCTCCCGGTTGTGAAAGATATGGAAACAGTCCAGAGAGACCTTCTTGCAGCCACCAAGGAAGTTGGACTGTACCACCTGGAGGGCCGCTCGAAGCGACAGATTGGGAGTTGGGAGCGAACCTGGGGTCTCACCGAAGCTTCAGAAGGAGATTTCCTGTATGCGGCTACAACCGATGGGGTGAAAGGAGTCGCCCGCCGGAATGGCCGGTGGTCGGCTTCATCGATTTCCGGTCTCGACAAGGAAGTTCGAAGTGTTGCTTCAATGGGGGATGGTATTCTCTGGGTTTCAACGTTCGATGATATGGTCATTCGTGTCTCTCTTTCTCCCGACCGCCAAAGCATAACCGATACGACGAGTTACGGCACCGAAGCAGGGCTACCGGAAGGATACAAGGGGGTACATCTTATCGACTCAACCCTGACTATTGCGTCCTCGAAGGGTCTCTATCAGGTTGAAAGCTCGTCCTCGCGGCCCGGGAGGCGCACATTCACCCGTCAGGACTCTCTTCTTCCCGAGGTCGACGGGAAAAGCCCGATGGTAAAGTCCTTCTACTACAAAAAGGATCGGCTGTGGCTCGTCCTTGGGAATCGAGTCTTTGTTGGTGAAGTCCAGGGCCAGAGTGTCACCAACTGGGATGAGATTGCTCCACTTCACTTCCCGAAGTCAGAATCCACCTCTCTTTTCGTAGACGACGCCGGCACGCTCTGGCTCGGTGACCAACTGCGCCTCTTCCGCTACGCAGCACAGGCAGAGGATGTCTCGGATTCCTCGAGCCCAGGCTTTGCGCCGCTGGTCCGGCAGCTCACCGCCCCGAAGGACAATCGTGTCCTGTATGGAGGCACGCCCCACCGCGAGTACACCGGGGCCCCGCTTCCGGTCCGGTACGGCGAGGACCTCAGGGTGCGGGTCGCCTCCCCGCAGTACAGCACCACGACCCCTCCGGAATACCGCTACAGGCTTCTGGGCCGAGACGGAGAGTGGAGCGACTGGTCCTCTACCCCGACCCGGCGCTTCAATGATTTTTGGGAGGGGACGTATCGCCTCCAGGTGCAGGCCCGCAACGAGCGCGGGCAACTGAGTAGCATCACGTCTTTCCCCCTCGAAATCGCGTCTCCCTGGTACCGGTCGATCTGGGCCTATCTGGCGTACGGCCTCGGATTCCTCGGGCTGGCCTACAGCGCTCGGCGGTTCTATATCGTCAAGGAAGAAAAGCGCCAGGCCCGCCGCCGGGTCCAGAAGTTGGAGCGAGAGCGCGTTGTCGCAGGGCGGCTCAAAAAGGCCAACGACCGGCTGCGGGAGGCCAATCGCCTTAAGGAAGACTTCCTTGCCACCACTTCGCATGAGCTGCGCACGCCGCTCACCAATATCCTCGGTTCCCTGGAGGTCCTCCGGGGCATGATGGAGGGCGAGGAGACCGAGTTCCTGGACATGATTGAGGAGAACGGGCAGCGGCTCAAGCGAACCCTGAATGCCCTTCTCGACCTGTCGATGCTGCGCTCCGGGGAGGAGGACGTGGAGCTCACGCCGACGCCGCTCGGCGAGTGCACAGAGCGTGTGGCGTCGGACCTCCGGGCGGACGCGGAAGAGAAGGGCCTCTCGTTCCGTGTCAACCTCTCGGATGCGTCCACGTGGGCCGAGCTCGACGAGCAGTACCTGGAACAGATCCTCCGGAACCTGATCAAGAACGCCATCAAGTACACCGAGGAAGGAGCCGTGGCGGTGTCGACGGGCACCGTCGATGATCGCGTCTACGTGGAGGTGGAAGACACAGGCATCGGCATTGACGAGGAGTTCTTGCCGGACCTCTTTGACGAGTTCAAACAGGAGTCACGGGGGCGCTCGCGCACGTATGAAGGGAACGGCCTCGGCCTCGCCATCTCGGCGCGCTTGGCGGACCAGATGGACGGCACCATCCGGGTCGAGACAGAAAAAAACAAGGGCAGCCGGTTCCGGGTGGAGTTTCCGCGCTCGTCGGAACCGGTGGATGCCAGGGGGGAAGAGTGAGGGGCAGGATGGACCACACCCCGCGGAGCAACGCGGGCCGTCGGTGCCGATGGGCGCTCCAGAAATCGTCGCAGTCGCTTTACACGTCTAGGCGGCATTGAGGCCGAATGCATGGGGCTCTGGGCGACTCAGGAGAAACAATTTTGTGCACTTAGGGTGGACTTCTAAACCTATATTATCTCACTCTCTGCATCCACCCCCAATGGCCTCTTCTGTGGGACGTCCTGCGCGACTGTTTGCCGGAATTGGGCTCGTGCTGGTGGGGCTGCTGGCCGGCGTCCTCGTGATGATGCTGTCGGAGGAAGAGTCGGACACGGCTCAGGTGGCCCGCATCGTAGAGCGTGTAGAAACGGCAGAAGAGGCCGGCACGACCCGAACGGCCTCGGCTCCGCGCGACTGGCAGACGGATGGGCCGCCGCCCGCCGCACTCAACCGGCTCTTCCGCGACGTTGCTCGGGGCGTGACCGAAGGGGTGGTGTCAATCCGGGTTGCGTCCGGCGCGGATGGAGAGGGGGAGAACCCGCTCGGGCAGCCGGCACAGAATCTCGGGAGCGGGGTGGTGATCAGTCCGGAGGGCTATATCGTCACGAACGGTCACGTGGTGGAGGGAGCGGAGCGCATCCAGGTCCGACTGACCGACAAACGCCAGTTTGAGGCCCGGGTGGTGGGCACGGACGCGTCCACCGACCTTGCGGTCATCAAGGTGGACGGGGAGGACTTTCCGGTGGTGCCGTTTGGCGACTCGGATCAGGTGCAGGTGGGTGACTGGGTGGTGGCGGTCGGCAATCCCCTCCAGCTCACCTCGACCGTCACGGCCGGCATCGTAAGCGCGCTGGGCCGCCAGCTTCGGATTATTGAGGACCAGTTCCGAATCGAGAACTTCATTCAGACCGACGCGGCCATCAACCCGGGCAATTCGGGCGGGGCCCTCGTCAACCTGGAGGGGGAACTCGTCGGCATCAACACCGCCATCGCCAGTCGGAGCCGGCGCACGGAGGGCTACGGCTTCGCGATTCCCTCGGCCCTTGTGGAGCGAGTGATCACCGACCTCATCGCGTACGGGGAGGTGCGGCGCGGGTACATGGGGGTTAGCATTCTTCCGGTGGACGCGGATCGGGCGGAGGAAATCGGCCTGCGCGACATCCGGGGGGTGTATCTTGAAGAGGTGCAGTCGGGCAGTGCGGCCGACCGGGCCGGCCTGGAGGGGGGCGACGTGGTAACCGCCATCATGGGAGAGCCGGTGAATGCGCCCAATGACCTTCAGAGCCTGATTGCCCGCCAGCGCCCGGGCGATACAGTTGACGTGGAGGTGTGGCGGGAGGGCACGGCACGCACGTTCGGCGTGGAGCTGATGGGCGAAGACACGCCGGTGTATCAGGAGTGGTTGAGCGACCTCCAGTCGGGGGCCTCCCCGGACGCGGATCCGCCGGCGTACCAGCCCCCCGACGATGGGGAGGAAGATGCGAGCGTGACCGAGGTGGACGGGTGGGACATAGGACTGCGTCCGCTGTCGGACACGGAGGCCTCCGCCTTCGACGCGGACGCCGGTGCGTACGTGGCGTACGTGGAGAGCGGGGGACGAGCGGCGGCCGCCGGCCTACCTCGCAATGTTGTGATGACCCACCTCGATGAGACCCGCATCGAGTCGCCCGCCGATGTCGTCCAGCATCTGTCGGAGGCCACCGGGACGGTGTTAGTGGAGGTGCAGCGCCGCGACGGCACGCCGGCCTTCTACGAAATTGAGTAGCGATCTTGGAGCGCCCTTCTCCAGAAGGGCGTGTTCTTGTCCTGTCCCCTATTTCTATTCCGATGTTCAACGACCACAGTATGCTCCGATACCTGACCGCCGGTGAGTCGCACGGCGAGGCCATTATTGGCGTCCTCGAAGGCGCTCCGGCCCAGTTGCCGCTTACGCCCGACGATATCAACGAGCACCTCGCCCGGCGCTGGCTCGGCTACGGGCGTGGGGGGCGGTCGAAAATTGAGAACGATAAGGTGTACATCTATTCGGGTGTGCGCTTTGGCGAGACGCTCGGAAGTCCCATCTCCTTCCGCATCGACAACGGGGCCTATGAGAAGGACAAGGCCGGCTGGCCCGAGAAAATGGCGATCGAGGGCGAGCCGCCGGAGGACATGGAGAAGGTGACGATGCCCCGTCCCGGCCACGCCGACTTGGCGGGCAAGCAAAAGTACGAGCACGATGACATGCGACCTGTAATCGACCGGTCGAGCGCCCGCGAGACGGCCATGCGGGTGGCCTGCTGCTCGGTGGCGCGGCGCCTGCTGAACGAGTTTGGCATTGAGGTGGGCAGCCACGTGGTGCGCATCGGGGATGTAGGGTTCGACGAGCCCGAAGAATGGGCCGATCGGCGCAATGCGCTTGTCGAAGAGGGCGGCGGGGCAAGTGCCCTCTACGAGACGGCCGACGAGAGCGCCACGCGAATGATCGACGACGACATGACGGAGCGCTGCGTGGAGCACATCGACCAGACGAAGAAGGATCGCGATTCACTCGGGGGGGTCTACGAGGTGGTCGTCACGGGCGTGCCGCCCGGCCTCGGGTCGTACGTGCACTGGGACCGCCGGCTCGACGGCCAGCTCGTGCAGGCCATCTGCTCGATTCAGGCCCAGAAGGCCGCCGAGGTTGGCGACGGCTTCTTCAACGCCCACCGTCCCGGCTCGCAGGTGCACGACCCCATCGAGCCCCGAGAGAACGGCGACCAGGCCTATCCGCGCCGCACTAATCACGCGGGCGGTACCGAGGGGGGCACGACGACTGGCATGCCACTCGTCGTGCGGGGCTACATGAAGCCGATTCCTACCCTCATCAAGCCGCTCGACTCGGTTGACACGGCGACGGGCGAGCCCGAGCCCACCCGTTACGAGCGGAGCGACATCACGAGCGTGCCGGCCGCGTCCACCGTGGCCGAGGCCACCGTGGCCTACACCGTTGCCAACGCGTTCCTCCGGAAGTACGGGGGCGACTCCGTGCCCGCCATTCGGCGCCACGTTGAGGCCGACCGCGAAGCCCCAAACGAATAGCACGGTGCCCTGAACGGCCCGTCTGCGCTGGCGAGGCCGAACACCGAATCACATGAGTGAGTAGAGGATATTCCACCAAAATGTCGACACTTTGAGATAAGGTCGCCCATGCCTCCTGATTCTCTGTCCGACGTGGAGAAGTGCTCCACAGGCCCCCTTGTTGAGCGACCCGACGCGCTGAAAGAATTCGTGGAAGCCACGCCGGCCCCGGTCGCCATGCTCGATGACGACTGGCGCATCATCACGCACAGCCGGGCGTGGTTGGAGGTTTTTCAGAACGAGGGAGACGAAACCCGCAACCCTATTGCCCTCGACCGAATTGAGACCAGCGGCCACGCAGCGCCCGCCCGCGAGGCCCTCCCTGCCCCGACGGATCAGCGGACGTTCTTCGAGGTGTTTGCCGACCCCGATGACGAGTGGCGGTCTGCGTTTTTGCGCAGCCTTGAGGAGAAGAGCAGCCAGCGTGGCCACGAACAACGGCTCTCCCAGCCAGACGGGCCCACGTACCGGATGGACTGGGAGGTGCGACCATGGCAGACCAAGAACGGCTCGGAGCGGGGCGTACTCCTCTCCGTTATTGATCGGACGGAGGAGCGGCACGCCAAGGGCCTGCGGCGCCAGGTGGATCACCGCTTCGACAAGCTCGTCGGCACGATCAGTGAGGGGGTGCTCCTCATGGACGACAACGGGGTGTTTCGGGACGGAAACGAGGCCGCCCAGAACATTCTTGGCCGGCCCCTTGACGAAATCATCGGCAGCCGGTTCGACGACGACATCTGGAACGGGCTGCGGGAGGACGGCAGCCCGCTCCCCAACGTCGAGTTTCCGTTCTGGCGGGCCTACGTCGAGCGGGAGCCGGTGCAGGAGGAGGTGATGGGCGTGTATCCCCCCGACGCGCCACCGCGATGGATCCGGGTGAACGCCCAGCCGCTGTTCCGAAGCGGCCAGGAGGCCCCGTACGCCGTGCTCGTCTCGTTCGACGACATCACCGACGAACGGCTCAAGGAAGAGGCGCTGCAAACTTCTCGCGACCTCCTGTCGAGCGTCCTCAGCAGCTCGCTTGACGGGATCATTGTCTTCTCGGCGATCCGGAACGCGGGCGACACCATCGCCGACTTCGAATGTGTGCTGGTCAACCCTCAGGCGGAGAAGCTCTTCGAGAGCACGGCCGAGGACATTGTCGGCATGCGACTGCGAGAAGACATGCCCCAGCAGGAAGACAAGGGGCTGTTCGACGCGTACCGCGAGGTCGTCGAGACCGGCGAGCCGGCCGAGATGGAAGTCCACTACGACGCCGATGGGCAGGATGTCTGGTTTCAGGTGATGGCCGTCAAGGTGGAAAACGGTGTGGCCGTCACCTACCGCGACATCACCGACCGGAAGGAGGCCGAACGCCAAATCCGCGAGCAGGCCCAACTTCTCGACAAGGCCCGCGACGCAATCCTGGCCCACGACCTAGACGGCCGGATCGTCTACTGGAACAAAAGTGCCGAGCGCCTCACCGGCTGGTCGAAGGACGAGGTTCTGGGCGCGCACGCCCACGACTGCCTCTATGCCCCCAACGAGGAGGACAAGCTTCAGCAGTGCCACGAGACGATGATGGCGGAGGGGGAATGGACCGGGGAGCTCCACATGCGCACGGACGACGACGAGGAGCGCATCGTCGAGAGCCGATGGTCGCTTGTGCGCGACAACACCGGAGAGCCGAAGCACGTGCTCGTCATCAACACCGACATCACTGAGCGGAAGCGTCTGGAGTCGCAGTTCCTGCGGTCCCAGCGCATGGAGAGCCTCGGGCGGCTCGTGGGCGGGATTGCGCACGACCTGGGCAACCTGCTGGTGCCCATTACCCTCGGGGTGAAGGTGCTCAAACGCCGCGTGGGCGACACCGACGACAAGGTAGACCAGACGCTCTCGATGATTCAGAAGAGCGCTGATCGCGGCTCCGATATGGTCGAGCAGGTGCTGGCCTTTGCTCGCGGCGTGGAGGGGGAGCGGGTGGCCCTCCAGCCGGAATTGATTGTGGAGGAGGTGGAGGAAATGACGGAGGAGACCTTCCCGGAGGACGTGGAGGTGCGTACCCGAACGGACGCAGACCTGTGCCCGGTCGTGGGAGACGCGACGCAGATCCAGCAGGTGCTCATGAACCTGTGCGTCAATGCGCGGGACGCCATGCCCGACGGCGGTACGCTCACCGTTGACGCCCGCAACATCGACTTCACCGAGCGAGAGGCCCGTCGCAACATCGAGGCGGAACCGGGCGACTACGTTCGCATTGCGGTGCACGACACCGGCACTGGCATGCCCGACGACGTGGCCGACAAGATCTTCGAGCCCTTCTTCACGACGAAGGAGGAGGGCGAGGGCACCGGGCTGGGGCTGTCCACGGCCTACAGCATCATCCAGAGTCACGACGGGTTCATGGACGTGGAGAGTGAAGAGGGAGAGGGCACGACCTTCTGGATTTATCTGCCCGCCGCCGACGAGGATGTGACCGTAGAGACCGCGTCTACGACCAATGGGGAGGCGGAGCACGAGCGTCCATCGTTCGACGGGGAGGGAACGCAGGTGCTGGTGGTGGACGACGAGGAGTTCGTGCTGGAGTCGGCGCAGCAGACGCTGGAGGTGGCCGGGTACGAGGTCCAGACGGCCCTCGACGCGGCGGCGGCCCTACGGGTCATGCAGAAAGAGGCCATCGACCTCGTCATCACTGATCTCCGCATGCCGGAGATGAGCGGACTGGATCTGATTCGGCGGCTCCAGGAGCAGCACCCGGACTTGCCGATCGTGGCCGCCAGCGGGGTGGCCGACGGGCGTACCGAAGAGGCCCTTGAGGCCGGGGCGCAGACCTTCCTCGCCAAGCCTTTCACCGCGGAGAAGCTCGAAGCAGCCCTGCAGGAGGCCCTCCAGACCTCCGAGGAAGCCGCGGCGCGATAGGAATAGCGTCCGGGCACCAACCTGATGAGGAGGGAACGACTACGATTCGAACCTTCTGGTCGACCGACGCAGGACTGGGGGAACGCCAAGGAAAGAGCACAGAGGACGTGGTGCAGACCTCCCGACTCCCCAACACCATCTCAACGGGCGCACAGTGCTCGAGAACACCGACCGTCCCTCGATTCTATCCACCAGGAGCGCTTCCGCTGAGGGGGGGCGTCCGGAAATCCTGAACAGGGCGTCTAGATGATCCCAAGTCACCCATCCACTGGTTTTGCCTCGGGGCTGCGGCGTGCCCTGAAGAAGGGCATTGTCACCAGTATCCTCGTGGTGGGGGGACTCCTGCTCTTGTGTGCCCGAGGCTGGGCACAGCCTGCCTCCTGCACCGCGGCGATCGACAACGCGACCGTCGTCATCCCGGATACCGTATCGGTCGTAGGGGAAGGGGCCCCCTTCTTCCGCCCCGACTCCGTTGCCGTCCTCACGCCGGCCGACACGTGTGTTGGGGCCGCGCGGTGGCGAAAAGCGGGGCGCACGACGATGGCCGTGGCGGGACGCGGGCCCTTCGAAGAGGCCGGGTTGAGTGACGAGGGGGCGTTTCGCTTCCGTCTCTATGGCGCGCAGGGGGAGCAGCACCGAGACGGAACGGCAACGTTCGTGGCCTGCAGGCGGGTCGCGGAGGGGCTCAGGGCCTTTTGCCGCGACGACGGACGCTACCAGGACGATGCGATTTACATTTTGCGCACGCTGCGCCTTGTGCCCCCATCTCCGAATGAGGGGGCCCGCGTGCAAACCCTTCGGCTTCGGGCCCCGGCGCCGAATCCCGTACGGGGCCCGGTGCGCATCCGCTTCGCGACGCCCGAGCGACAAACGGCCAGCCTGAGGCTATACGACATGCTGGGGCGGGTCGTCCGCACCTTCGGAGGCGGAAGGGTGAAGGGCCGTCAGGAGGTGCGCGCCGACCTCTCGGGGCTGGCCAGCGGCGCCTACTTCTTGCGGCTGCGGTCCGAGGGGGACACCCGGACTCGTCGGATTACCGTCGTGCGGTAATCGCATGTCTGTCTTCGTCGTGCCGGGCCCTGGGCGCCCTCATCGACGCCCGCTGACGCCGTCGCTGGGCCGCGTGGACCGCCCGGAGCGCCGACATCTGCACGAAAACCCACACGTAACCAAACTGTGGTGATGGGGAGCGAACCCCCGTCGCCAGAGGACCGTTTTGCTCTCCCGTTTTTCTATTGCTCCGTCGATCCAAACGCATGAGTTGGCTCACCCGCCTTGCCCACCGCGACGACGCCACCCTGAACACACGCACCGAGCCGGCCCCGGCCGGCCCCGACGCGCCCCACGCCGTTGTCGTCGGCGCCGGGATGGGCGGACTTGCCTCTGCCGTCCGGCTGCGGGCGCGCGGCTTTCGCGTGACGCTCCTCGACCGCCTCGACCAACCTGGTGGTCGGGCGCGCGTGTTCGAACAAGACGGCTTCACGTTCGACGCCGGGCCCACCGTCATCACCGCGCCGTTTCTGTTCGAGGAGCTCTGGTCCCTCTGCGGACGTGACCTCGAGGACGACGTGGAGCTCGTGCCCGTCGACCCCTTCTACCGCATTCGCTTCAACGACGGGACGGCTTTCAACTACACGGGCGACACGGAGGAAATGGTGGAGGAAATTCGCCGCTTCGCGCCGGAGGACGTGGACGGATACCGTCGCTTCCTGGAAAAGAGCGAAGAAATCTTTGAGGTTGGCTTCGAGGAACTCGGGCATGTGCCGTTCGACAACATCTCGGACATGCTCCGCATCGTGCCGGCGATGATGAAGTTGCAGAGCCACCGCACGGTGCACAGCCTCGTCTCCAAGTACATCTCTCATCCCAAGATCCGGAAGGTGCTGTCCTTCCACCCGCTGCTGGTGGGCGGGAATCCGTTCAGCACGACGTCCATCTACACGCTTATTGCTCATCTGGAGCGCAAGTGGGGCGTGTGGTACGCCATGGGAGGCACCGGCTCGCTCGTGCAGGGCCTGTCGGATCTCCTCGCGGACCTCGACGTCACGCAGCGCTATGGTGCGGAGGTCGATCAGATCCTCGTGGAGAACGAGACGGCGAGTGGGGTGCGCCTCTCCTCGGGCGAGGAAATTCCCGCCGACCTCGTGGTGTCCAACGCCGACGTGGGCTGGACCTACCGTCATCTCGTGGCGTCCGAGCACCGCGACACGTGGACGGACAGCAAGGTGGAAGACATGGACTACTCCATGAGCCTGTTCGTCTGGTACTTCGGGACAGACCGCACCTACGAGGATGTAGAGCACCACTCCATCCTGCTGGGGCCGCGGTACAAGGGCCTGCTCGACGATATCTTCGACCACAAGGAGTTGGCCGACGACTTTAGTCTCTACCTGCACCGCCCCACGAAGACAGATCCGTCGATGGCGCCCGACGGCCACGACGCGTTCTATGTCCTTTCGCCGGTGCCGCACCTGGAAAGCGGGGTGGACTGGCGCCAGCAGGCCGAGCCCTACCGGCAGGCCGTGGAGGAGTACCTGGCCGACACGGTGCTGCCGGACCTTGGGGACCATCTCGTCACGAGTCGCATGCTCACGCCCCGTGAGTTTAAGACGGACTACAAGTCGCTCAAGGGCGCGGCGTTTAGCATGGAGCCGAAACTCACGCAGAGTGCCTGGTTCCGGCCCCACAACCAAAGCGAAGACGTGGAGCACCTCTACTTCGCCGGGGCTGGTACCCATCCTGGGGCCGGCCTGCCGGGTGTGCTCTCATCGGCCCGTGTGCTGGATACGATCGTGCCGGATCCCGACGCGTTCGACGTGTCCGTCCCGCAGAACGGAGCTGGAGCACGCGCGGAGGCGGTCGCGTAACAGGGTCCCATGTCCCGCTCCGACGACGCATCGCCGCCCGACTACTACGCGCGGCTTGGCGTGCAGCCCTCGGCCTCGGCCGACGAGATACGTGCAGCCTACCGCGAAAAGGCGCACGAAACGCATCCGGACCACAACCCAGATGACCCGAAGGCCGCCGAGCGGTTTCAGACGGTCAGAGAGGCGTACCAAGTGTTGCGCGATCCGGATCGCCGCGAATCCTACGATCGCGCCCGAAGGTCCCCGCAGGTGCCGGAAGTGCTCCGGATCACCCAGCAGGCCCCGGCGGGCTGTGGCGGGTACCTCTGGCGGGTCTTCGCGGGCCTCGCCGCGGTCGGCGTCTTCTTCGTGCTCGAAGCCCTGGGCGTATGGGCGGCCGACGTATGGACCCTCTCGCTGGCCGTGGGGGGCGGGGCGCTCGTGGCGGGCCTCATTACGGCCCTCGTCGCACGCCGCTTTCCGGACGAGGCCACGGACGTCTCGTTTCGCCTCGATGCCCAGCATCTTCAGATGCGGGCCGACGGACGGACCGTACTCCGCGTGGGATGGGACCGCGTAGACCGGGTGGAAGTCCGGGACGGGGGACAGATGGTGATGCGGGTGGCCCCGGCGGCCGCACAGGGGTTGCGCCCGGTGCCGCCGGTCCTGATGGCCGTCGACGACCGTAGCGACGGCGCGCTGCTTCGATTTGATCTTTCGGAGACCGACGTCCCACAGCACGTCCTTGCCTCATTTCTTCGGGCCACCGACCCGATTCCGGCGTCGCCGGCGGACAAATAGACTGGTTCTGAGAGCGCCCGGGGCGCGCCGGGGGTGGACAAACTCAGAGGCAGCCCGTATCCTTCGGGTAGATCTCGTCGTGCTCCGTTCCATCGTCGCCGCCCGGTCCGATGGCGCATCCGTCCGTTCCGTCCGACAAAACGAAAGGCCAAATCGAGGCCGCGGTTACCGAGGCCATCACGCAGTTTGAGCGGGACTATTTAGGCCGGGGGCCGAAGCAGGCGAAATCCTTTGTCGTCGAGAACCTGGTCATCGTCAAGCTGCAGGGCATTCTGAGCCCGGCGGAGCGCCAGTTGAGTCACGAGAACGGAGGGGTGGAGCTCATCAAGAAGATGCGCACGCGACTGATTGAGAGCTCCAGCGAGGATCTATCCGACCTCGTGGCGGACGAGACGGGGATCGACGTCGTCAGCATGCACACCGACATCAGCGCCCGGACCGGCGAGCGCGTCTTTGTCTTTAGCCTCGACGCGGACCTGGAAACCGCCCTGCAAAACCGATAAGAACCCCCCGTAAAGTTTCGGTGAGAGTGGGGAGGAGCCCTTGTTCCGTTCACAGACGGGGCATATGTTTGCGTTTGGCTGATGAAACGGAGCGCCCATGGGGCGGGCCGGCTCTTCAGCCTCCTTATTCTGCTCCGGCACGCAAGCCGCGCACACGCTCGACCCGGGCGGGTGCAACGACTGTAGGCCGACATTCAGCGCTCTGGTAGCGCTGCGTGTCGGTCTTTTTTGTTTGTGGGGCGCCTTCGGGCCCAGGTGCACGGAGCAGTCGCCAAACGACATTGTGCGCATTGACCCTCGACACTGGATGTCCCGATCCACCTCCTCGGCTCTGCCGCTCGTGTGTACGCGTCTCGCGTGGGGCCTCTTTGCCCTCAGCCTTAGCCTGCTCGTCTGGGCCCCGGATCCGGAGTGGGCCGGTGACGCCTTCCTACGGGCCGATGGCCTCACCCGAGTGATGGCGCTCGTGACGACGTTTGTGAGTGGCATCGTGCACAGCTTTTCGCGCCGGTACATGGCGGGGGCGAAGCGCCTGGACGCCTTCTATATCCGCCTCTTCGGGCTCACGCTGATCGTGCTGGTGTTGACGGCGGCCAACCACCTCGTTTTGTTTGCGGGGGCGTGGGCGGCGATGGGCTGGGTGCTGGCCGATCTGATTGGACACGTCCGGGGCTGGCCGCAGGCGCGGGCGGCCTCGCGGTACGCCCGGCAGCATTTCCTCGGGGGCAGCGCCCTGCTGGCGGGCGCGCTCGGGCTGCTGGGGGGGAGCGCGGGAGCGTGGACCATTAGCGGCGTACTGGCGGCCACGGGGACGCTCCCGACGCTCGTCGTGGCGGGGGCTGCCGGCCTGCTGCTCCTCGCCGCGATGGTGCAGTCGGCCCTGGTGCCGTTTCACCGGTGGCTGCTCTCGTCGATGACGGCCCCGACTCCGGTCTCCGGGTTCATGCACGCGGGCCTCGTGAACGCGGGTGGGGTGCTCCTTGCGCGGTTTGCGCCCGTCGTGTTCGAGCTGCCCGCCGTGATGTGGGCCATCGTTCTTGTGGGGGGCGTCAGTGCGCTGCTGGGGCAGGCCTGGATGCTCGTGCAGACCGACGTGAAGCGGCAACTAGGCTCCTCTACGGTGGCCCAGATGGGGTTCATGGTGCTGCAGTGCGGGCTGGGCTTCGTGCCCGCCGCCATTGCCCACCTGATCCTGCACGGGTTCTACAAGGCCTATCTCTTCCTCGCGGCCGGGTCGGCGGTGGAGCACACCACGCCGGAGCGCCCCGAGGCCCCGAGCACGGGGGTGACTGGGGGGCTCGTCACGGCGGCCACGGCAGTCGGAGGGGGCGCCCTGTTTGCCGTGCTTACGGGCAAGTCGCTGACTGCCCTCAACAGTGGGACCGTGCTCGTGCTCTTCGTGGTGCTGGCGGTTCTGCACGCCACCCGCACGCTCGTGCGGCGCACATCGCTCCCCCGATCTGTGCGCACCTGGCTCATCCCAGTCGTCCTGTTGCCCACCCTGGTGCTGTATGCTGGTGTCTACAAGGGTGTGGGGGCGCTCTTTTCGGACGTGCCCTCGGCCGTAACCCCCACCGGCCTCACGCCGCTGCACGGAGCGCTCCTGGCGGTCTTCGGGGTGGCTTACATCGCCATGGAGCGCGGGTGGCACCGGGCCAGCACGCGCCTCTACGTGACGCTTCGCAATACGGCCCAGCCCCTCTCGACTACGCTTCTCAACAACCGCGACCAGTACAATGCCCATTGACCGATCGGTGGTGCGGGCCCGCATCGAGAACGCCGCCGAATACGTGGGGCCGCTCTGGCCCCTGAAGACCTTCAACGCGGCCAATCCGCTCCTGGGCTTTGAGGACCAGCCGTTCGACCGGGCGGTCCAGAAGGCCGGGCAGCTCTTCGGGGGGCGGGGCTACCCGGGCCCGAAGGCGTTTCGTCAGGCGTGGGAGAACGGCGAGATTGACGCCGACGTGTTGACACGCCACCTCGCCGAGCATGGCATCACGGAGCGCCCCGAGGTCCTGTTGGACAGGATGGACGCCGACGCTGAGAACCGCGATGTGGCGCCTGCCGACCAGCCGCTCGACCGCGTGCTGACGAAGTGGCTCGCGGCCTTTCTGGATCAGGGGCAGGCCGCCTGGTCCATGCCGAACCGGGAGGACGGCTTCTACGCAGCATGGCGGACGGTGGCCCCCTACGACGGGAACATCCCCGGCGTCGACCGCCCCTCGGACCTGCCCGGCACCGTGGTCGAGGCGTTCGAGTCGGTCCTGGAGAGCTACCCGGAGGCGCGCTGGGAGCCGATTTTCGTGCACCACCTGACGGCACTGCCGGGGTGGACGGGCTTCATCAAGTGGCGGTCGCGGCGTGCCGACACGGCGTGGCAGGCCGCCCACCCCATCACACTTGCCGAGTACCTGGCGGTGCGCCTTGCCCTCGCTGACCGGATGGGGGCGGCCATCGCGCCGGACCGGACCGACGAGCTGCCGACGAACGGCACCGACCGGCCCGTCCTGCCCCGCATCTGGCTGCGGGCCTGGGAGGAGAGCTACCGCACACGCCTGCTGGACGACCTGCGGCAGACGCAACAGACGCAGTCGTCGGCGTCGGACGCGGGGCGCCCGGACGCCCAGCTGGTGTTCTGCATCGACACGCGGTCGGAGGTCATCCGGCGCCACATCGAGCAGCAGGGCTCGTACGAGACCCATGGCTACGCGGGCTTCTTCGGGGTCCCCATGCAGCATCAGCCCTACGGCACGGAGGAGCGGGTGAAGTCCTGCCCGCCGATCGTGGACCCGAAGCACCGGATTGTGGAGCGGCCCGCCGAGCAGCATCGAGGCCAGGCCGACCGGTACGACTGGTGGACCCGATTGGGGAAGGCGGGGACCACGCTCCTGAAGACGCTCAAGAAAAACGTCGCGGCAGTGTTTGGCTTCGTAGAGGGGAGTGGGGGCGTCTTCGGGGCGGCAATGGCGGCGCGGACCCTTGCCCCGTCTGGGCTGTCCCGCCTGGCCCAATCCCTGAACGACTGGCTGCCGGGCCCGGAGTCGTTCTGCGAGCCGACCGTGGACCGAACCTCTGTCATCGACGCGGACACGGAGGACGGCCTGCCCGTGGGACTCTCCGACGAGGCGAAGGTGCTCTACGCCGAGGCCGCCTTCCGCCTCATGGGCTGGACGGACACCTTTGCGCCGGTCGTCGTGTTCACCGGGCACGGCAGCCAAACCCCCAACAACCCGTACAAGGCCAGCCTCGACTGCGGGGCATGCGCCGGCAATCCGGGCGGGCCCAACGCCCGCGTGCTGGCCGCAATCTGCAACGAGGACGCCGTGCAGGAGGCCCTGCGGGAGCGCGGCATCGACATTCCGGACGACACTGTTTTTCTCGCCGGACAGCACAACACGACGACCGACGAGATTGCCCTTTTCGTGGACGCGGACGATCCGCCCGTCGCCCCCGAGGTGCTCGATCGCCTGCGGGGCGACCTGCGCGCGGCCCAGGCCGACGCGGCCACCGAGCGGGTCCGCACCCTGAACACGACCGTCGACGAGGGGCGCCCGGCGGCGGCCGTGCGGGAGACGGAGCGCCGAGCGGCCGACTGGGCAGAAACGCGGCCGGAGTGGGGGCTGGCCGGCAACGCCGCCTTCATCGTGGGCCCCCGCGAGCTGACCCGCGGGATCGACCTCGACGGGCGGTGCTTCCTGCACTCCTACGACTGGGCGACGGACGACGACGGCACGGCCCTGGAGAACATCATGACCGGCCCGCTGGTGGTGGGGGAGTGGATTAACACGCAGTACTACTTTTCCACGATTGACAACGCCGCCTACGGCAGTGGGTCGAAGGTGACCCAGAACGTGGTGGGCAAGTTGGGCGTGGTGCAGGGCAATGGGGGAGACCTCATGAGCGGCCTGCCCCTGCAATCGTTAAAGGCCGACGACGAGCATGTCTACCACCGGCCGCTCCGCCTCATGGCCCTCATCCAGGCGCCCACGGACCGCGTCGAGGCCATCCTCGACCGCCACGCCGCCCTGGCCCACCTCTTCGACCACGAGTGGATGCACCTCACGGTCATGGACCCGGAGCAGGACGACGCGTTCGTGCGCTACCAGCCCGGTGGGGAATGGCACGTACAACCCGCCCCCGACGCGTCAACAGTAACGAAGGCGCCGGCATCCGCCGGGGGGCGTCCTGAGGCGAGAGGACCCACATCGCACCCTGAGTCGAATTGAGACCGTACATTTCCATGAGCGACGACACGAACCACGAGGACACGCAGCACACGCTGCACCCGCTCAAAAAAATCGAGATCATCGTGCGGGGCGAGAAAGAGCCCTTCGTGAAAGACCTCCTCGATGAGTCGACGGTGAGCGGGTACACGATCCACCACAACGTGACCGGTCGCGGCGAGCACGGCTTCCACGAAGGCCGCCTGCTCTTCAACGACCGGGACGGCCTGGTCATGTTCTTTGCCGTCGGCCAGGAGGAGGCCATCCAGACCATCGTGGACGGCCTCACGCCCCTCTTCGAGAAGAGCTCGGGCGTGATGTTCGTCTCCGATACCCAGGTCGTCCGGCTCGATAAATTCCAGCAGGAGGACTGAGCGTGTCCGGACTGGACACGGGAGGGACAACTTTTGACCGATCTTCGCTCGCCGCCCCTTGATGCAGGGCGACCTATGGGGTACTCTTTCCTTGTAATTTAGAACTGTTATAAATTAGGAAAGCTCCTCGCCGGCGGTTTGCCGGACGCATTGAGTCCATGCCACCAACCTGTTCGTTCCGCCATGACGTCCCTTCGTGTTCTGCTGTCGCTCGTTGTTGTTGGTCTCCTGATGCAGGCATCCCCCGCCCAGGCCCAGGAGCAGGTCTTTGGTGAGGAGGTGCTTGGTCCCGGGGTGAAGATCACCTTCCTTGTCGCGCCGGCCGGGGACGTGGAGCCGGCGGCCCAAAACCTGTCGGAGTCGCGCTCGGACCTGCACCTGGAGGTGCTGTCGGGCTGGACCGAGGAGGCGAGCGAGGAGGTGGGGGCGCCTGCGGGCGGCTTTGTGCCGTACCTCCGCCTCTTCGCGACCGTCACGAACGAGGAAACAGGAGAGGTCAAGAAGTCAACGCTCGTGCCTCACGTCAACCAGACGGACAACTTCCACTATGCCCGCAACATTGCGCTCCCCGGCGCCCCCGACGACCCCTACACGGTGGTCTTTGAGGTGCACCCTCCGCAGGCGCTTGAGCTGGCCACCCACAGCGACTGGCGCACAGCCTACGGCAACCAGCTCTTCGCGCCCGCCACGGTAACGTACAACAATCTCCAACTCGGAGAGATTGCGCGGGCAACGCGATAGGTCGGTGGGCGTTCGAAAAAAGTGATGCATTGAGAGAAACCCGCCGTCCCTCTGCGCCCACGCACAGCCCCACGCCGTAGACGAGAGATGCCGAACCCGCCCCGCCTCGCCCTCGAAACGAGCCTCTACGCCGACGACCTGGCGGCCGCCGAGCAGTTCTACGGCGATGTGCTGGGGCTGGACGTGATGCTCCGCACGGAGGGCAATCACATCACCTTCCGGTGCGGCCCGGGCGTGGTCCACGTCTTTGACCCGGCCGCCAGCCGGACCCAAGACTCGCTGCCGGCCCACGGCGCCGAGGGCCCTGTGCACGTCGCCTTCGGCGTGCCGACCGACCAGTTGGCCACGTGGCGACGCCACTTCAACCGGCACGACGTAGCGGTGGAGGACACGACGCAGTGGGGCGACGGGCAGCGGTCCATCTACGTCCGCGACCCGGCCGAAAACAGTGTGGAGCTGGTGAGCAGCACGCTCTGGAGCACCACCGCCCGGGCGGAGCGCTTGCGACGGGTCCGGCCCGTGCTCGACCTCGATACCGCCGAGTCGCGGCCGGTCGAGCAGTTCCAGAATGAGACGCTACGCCCCATCCTGAAGCTGCTGAACCCGACCATCCTGCGCCTCGTCGCCGAGCGGCTGGCGCGCTACGGCGTCGGCTTCGGGGCGATGGACCAGGTTGACCAGCGCGACCGCCTCCGCAACCTGATGAAGGAGGACGGCCGCCTCAAGCGGACTCTTCTGGGCATGGTGGTGGGGCACCTCACACAGGACGAACTGGAAACCTACCTCGCGCACAAGGACGAGGTCCGCCGGCGCACCGTGCCAATGCTCCTGGCCCGTGCACAGGATCAGATCGACACGATTGTCAAGTTAATTGAGGAGATTTCAGCGTAGCGTGCAGCCTGTGTACCTCCGAGAGCACTGCTAGGGAGAGATCGCTAAGATCCGCATTCCAACATGGATAGCGATCAAGAGTGCCTCCACTGGCGCCGCGTGGGGGAGTTCGGGATTGGGGGCACCGCCGTCGTTGCTCTTGTCCTTAGCTTGTTGGGGCGCACCCTGTGGGGAGCGGGGGGAAGTCTTATGTTCTGGACGGGAGACATCCACGGCCCACTCAATTCCCAATGCCTCGCCGACCCGTTTACGCTCGTCCACTTCACACACGGCCTCGTGCTTTTCTTAAGCCTCTCGTGGGCAGCCCAGAAGAGATCGCCCACGACGCGCTTCGGTGCGGCTTATGCCCTCGAAGCGATTTGGGAAATCGCCGAGAACACCACGTTCGCGATCGAGGCGTTCCGCCGGCAGGGGATGCAGCAGGGCTATTATGGCGATAGCATCCTCAACGCCGTGGGAGACCTTGTCACCGCTGGAATCGGGGTAGGAGTGGCGACGATACTGGCGGCCCGTACTTCGTGGAAGGTAGTCGTGGGGCTCATCGCCATGCTGGAGGTGTTGGCGTGGCTCTGGATTCGGGAGGGAGTGTTCTTGATTCTAGGCCGGCTGCTCTTGACCGTCGGAAAACGGGTGGGCGGATAACACGCCATCCTCCGGAAATGAATGCCCCGAGAGGCTTTTTACCGCGCGGAGAGTGTGTCCGGCGCGATGGAACCGGCAAGTTGGGCGTCGATGCGAATCGTGTCGCCGACGGTAAAGCCCATGAAGCCGGGCCGCTCGACGTCGAACCGGGACAGGGAGACGTCAAACTCAGCCCGGGCCCGCACCGTGTCGCCGGTCACCTCCACCGACACTGTGTCGCTCAGCGGATGGGTGCGGCCGTGAAAGGTGAGCTCCCCCGAAACGGACCACCCGCCCCGATAGCCTGAGGCGCCGCGGCCCCAGGTCACCGGCGAGAAGTCCGTGCCCCGAAAGGTGACGAACGGGTACTCGTCCGCCTCGGTGACGTCGCGCATGCCGCTGTCCCGCCGGCCGTTGCCACTGTCGAAGGTGGCTACGGGGATGCGGATAACGGCGCGGCTGCTGTCGGGACGGCTGGGCCGCAGGATGAACTCCCCTCCGACGCTTCGGCTCGTGCCCCGCCAGCTGTGCAGGGGGGCCGTGCCGGTGTAGTGAACGACGCTCGCGGTCGAGTCGACGCTCGCGGCGACCTGCTGGGCGTGGGCCGGGGTGTCGTTCGGGCAGACCAGGAGGCCGGCCAGCATTGAGAGCACAACAGGGACGCGCATTGTGGAGGGCATGGTTACGGAAGACCTATGGGGATAGTCTGGAGATCCATTCACGAGGGGGGCTAGGAGCCGGTCCAGAAAAATGAAGGATGCAGGAAGGCATAACTCGGTTTTTACCTCGGCGGCCGGCCGCCATGCCCATCCAATGAGCGCGCTTCTTGTGTTGAACGATGCGCTCGGCGCCGCTGCAACAGAGGAGAGTGTTGGCGGGAGAGATGGGGGAAGTGGTCAATTCAGAACCCATCGCCACCCATGAAGTGTACTCCCATGCTGACCTGGGTCTTTTCTCAGCCTGGTGGCCCACACAGCAGGGGAACGTACTTCAAGAGTTTCCCATGTGCAGAACGCGTCTTGGTTGCCTTCCATAAAAATCGAACGACATCGGTAGCCCCCGATGCTGTGCATGCAACTCTTCTACGACCCGTCTCAATTCTATGAGCGACGAGACTCACCGAAACGCCGACAACTACGAGACTGTCTTCCGGACCGTCAGTGGGCTTGATGGCAAGAGCATGATCCACGAACATGAAATTCAGAAGGTCACCTCCTCAAAGGTCTACGTGCATCAGAAGCCCCAAAGTGGGGATGTGATGGGATTTTATAAGACCCGGCAAGGGGGGAGGTACGTACTGAATCGCCGAGAACTGGAGGAGGACGGGCGGTACCGTACGGAGTACGGAGCCACGCAGACCTCCTTTTACCTGGAACGCTCGGACGTGCAGGAGGAGGTCGAAACGCCCGGCCCGGAGAAGAGCGAAGAGAAGGATGAGGAAGAAGAGCGCCGCTCGTCGGAGCCGGAGCTGCGCCCCGTCCCCGTAGACACGCTGGAGGGCACGGCCGTGGACTATTTCGAACAGATTGCCTCGGACCTCAACAACCGCTATGACGGGGAGCTGTCCCACAGGCTCCTTTTCGAAACGTCGCTACGGCAGTCGCTGATGGATTTCCATATGCACGGCAAGGACAGCCCCCTCATGCAACAACTCGACTCCATCTCGATGGCCAGGAACGCCGCACCGGCGGATCCGGACCTGCGGTCGCTCCCAGTGGACCGGATGCATGCCGATCTGGTCCGGTACCTGAACAAGGCCATCGCTGCTCTGGATGCCCGTTACGAGAAAGGATTCCCGAAGCGACGCCTCATCGAGGTGGCGCTCCGGCAGGTGTTCACCGACTTGCGGATGTATCAGCAGGAATCCGTTATGATTCGGTGGCTCGACGCGCTTCTGTTGGAGTAAGGGCCCCTTACCGGCTGGAGGAGGCATCCGTGCTAGACCACGGCGCCTTCCGTTTCGGATGAGGGAATGTCCGAACGCCCCGGCCCGATCGTGCAGAATTGACCCTCCATGGTGTCCTCCGTACTTGACCTCCTCCCCCGCCTCCGTCCCCGAGCCGGCCAATTTCCCGAAGAAGCGCGGTCACAAGTACAGGGGCACCGCCTGTTGAGCCTGCTCGGCGCGGGCCTCGTGATGGGCTTCGCCTCGCTCTACGCCGTCGCCTCGCCCAGCGCCGTCGATCTGCTGTGGGCGCGCGTGGGGATTGCCGGGGTATGCTTGCACTCTTCGCCCTGTCGTATCGCTCCGTCCGCGTCCGGGACGCCTACGATGCCGTGCGTGTGAGACGTGGTGTACGTCATCGCGGAATGGTTTGCTGTTATTGCCGCGCTCAACCAATTTTCTGGGGAGCACGCCGTGGGGCTATTGCTCGTTTACGCAGTGCTGACCGGGACCGTCGACGTGGAGACAGAGCCGGAAGCGGGGACGTGCGTGACGGTGGTCCTTCCGAGAACGGAGACAGCGAACGGAACGCCTTCGTCGGAGAGGGGGTAGCCCGGGTCTGAGGATCATCCCAGGCACACGTCTGTGGATTTTCTCCGGAGCTGGGCACGTTCGCATCTGGAATACTGGCGCCGCAGTGTCCGTTCCGGCGTGTCGCGTGCTTCTGAACCCCCAGGGTCCCGCCGTGGACATCCCGCCTCCCGAACGCGTCTCGCTCGACGTCAAGATGCAGCGGCTCAACATCGAGTGGGCCGACGGGCACGCCTCCGTCTTCCCGCTCGATGGGCTGCGCCAGGCCTGTCCGTGTGCCGAGTGCGAGGGGCAGAAGGTGGAGCGGATTCCCAAGCCGGGCTTCTTTCAGATTTTCCGCCAGACCAACCGATGGAAGCACGTCGACATTGAGAAGGCGGGAAGCGTGGGGCTGCGGATCACCTGGGACGACGGCCACAGCGGCGGCATCTACCGGTGGGACCGGCTCCGCGAACTGCAGCCGGCGGAGTGATGCGGGCGTGCTTCACCCCAGCACGCCGAAGCCGAAGCGGGCGAACGGCCAGAGATAGTACACGAGAGCCCCGACGACCAGTGCCGGGATGGTCGTGTAGATGGTCGCGATGAGCGCCGCCTTCATGTCGATGGCCATGAGCGGAAACAGTGCGTCTCCGTCTTGGCTGATGGCGTTGGCCGCCAGTGCGGAAAACGGAATCACCTCCTCCACGGCGTAGAGCTGGGCAAAAATGATCTGAGGGGTGCAGCCGGGCACGAGCCCGAGGGCCGCCCCCGCCGCCGGCGCGAACACGCCGGCCGTCGTGGACAGGGCCTTGAGGTCGAGGGCAAAGATGCCCATGGTGTATTCGTAGAGGAGATAGCCCGCGAGCACCCACACCGTGACCATGGACGTCTCCATGGCGGCGTGCTGGAACGTCTCGTACGCGCTCCCGAAGCGGCTGCGGATGCGGCCGCCCCCCGCGTCGTCCATGTAGTGCCGACCGACGAAGTAAAGGTAGAACGAGAGCACCGTGCCCGTGACCCCGGCGACGGTGAAAAGCCCGAAGAAGGTCGGGGCGACCTCGACGGCCACCTCCGGGGCCCCCCGGACCAGGTACATCACGCCCGCTACGAGCCCCGCGAGTGCTACCCCCCACCAGAGTAGATGCACGGCGTGGCTGATGGTGGTCAGTACGCCGGCCGACCCATCTGCAGTAGGAGCGGTGTCGGATGCCGGGGCGTTGGACGGGGAGGGGCAGGAGGTATCTGTGCCGGCGGGAGAGGCCCCGACGGTAGAGGAAGTGCCGTCGAGGCGGCCCGGACCGGACGAGGCAATCGCCGCCGACGAGTTGGTGTCACCGGGGCGGGTCTCCTGCGAGGGGGCGGTCGCTACGCTGCGCCCGCCAGCGGCCACGCTGGAGGTAGCGACGTCCCCCGGGCGCAGCGCAGCCGCAACGTGCTCGACGGCCTCGTCGATGCGGCGGACGCCCAGTCCCCAGTGGTCGATGGCGTACCCGAACGCCACGCTCGCAGTGAAGGCCAACCCGTAGGCGTAGACCCCCGCCCCGGGCGCAATGGCGAGAATCACGAAGGCCGAGTCCCCGGCGGTGGCGCCGAGGGTCGCCACGACGGACCCGAAGCTGATGGTGCCGCGGATGTAGAGCGGCATCGCTACGATGGCCCCCCCACAGCCTGGGGTCAGGCCCAGCAGCGCCCCGGCGATGGGCTGCATGCGCCGATGATTTCGGAGAAAGGTGACGATGCGGCCGCTGGTCCGGTACTGAAGGTAGCTGAACAACAGCACGGTAACCGCGACGAACGCGCTCACCTGCACAAATCCGTCCCGAATCGAGACGATCAGGATGTCGAGGGCGTCTGAGGGGGCCATGAGGCGGTCGGAGGCAAATGGGTCGGCGGCACACACCGCGGTTCGTGTGCGAGTGAGTCGGCTCCGAGTTGTCGGAGACAACATGATTATTTAGCCGTGGCTAAATCGTTCCGCGTGTCCTTCGGCAGGCGCCGAGGTCGCCGTCGCGCCGCGGCTGGCCCCCGCTCACGTGAGGGTCCATTACGGTGATCTACGCCTCCACCACGACCTTCTGCGCGACCGGCCGGCCAATGAGCTGTTCGGCCCCGTCGACCGCCACGACGAGCAGGCCGTCGAGCGGGCGTACGTCGGTGACCTCGACGGTGGCGCCGGGGAGGAGGCCGCGCTGTTCGAGCAGGTCCAGCAGCTCGCCGTCCTCGTCGGCGACGTGGTCGATGGAGGCGGCGTCGCCCTCCGGAAGATCGGCGAGCGACCGGGTGGGAAGGGCGTCCACGGAGCCGTCCCGGGCCGGGATGGGATGCCCGTGGGGATCGCGCTTGGGGTGGTCCAGCATTTCCTCAATGCGGTCCTCGAACCGTTCGGAGATGTGGTGCTCCAGGGTTTCGGCCTCCTCGTGGATCTCGTCCCACGAAAAGCCCATGACCTCCTTCAGGTAGAGTTCGAGCAGGCGGTGGTGGCGAAGCACCTCCAGTGCCACGGTGTGCCCCGGGTCGGTAAGCGTGGCCCCCTCGTAGGCCTCGTACGTCAAGAAATCGAGGTCGTCGAGACGCTTGATCATGTTCGACGCCGAGGCCGACGACACGTCCATCGCCTCCGCGAGGGCACCGGTCGATACGGGAGATCCGTCTTTGTCCTCGAGCTTGTAGAGTGCTTTGAGATAGTCCTCGATGGAGGGGCTCCGCATGGGAGGATCGGTATCGACACAGGGACAGAAACGTAGAAGAAGATACGCTCGGAGAGAAGAGATGTTACCGGAGAATTGGGCGTCAGAAATCGACAGGAGTGGATCCGACGGTGCTCTCCCAAATTCAATGAAATACCCGAAAGACGTCCGGCATCCCTCGCCCCAGCCCCCTACGTTGCCTAATATAATTGTGGCATACCCCGCCACGGGCAACGGCTCGACCGCAGCGCTGCGGCGTGGCGACTGCCCGGCCATGCGCGTTTGCTGATTCACGTGTTTGCACTCCACTATGCCCGACGACGCCCCGTCCCTGGCTTCGATGAGCAAAGCCTACGACCCGTCCGACATCGAAGACAAGTGGTACGACTACTGGGAGGACCGTGGCTTCTTTGAGGCCGACGCCGACGGCGACGCCGAGTCGCACGTCATCATGATGCCGCCGCCCAATGTCACCGGGCGGCTCCACATCGGCCACGCGCTGCAGGACTCCATCCAGGACGCCCTCACGCGCATCCACCGCATGAAGGGCGACGAGACCCTGTGGATGCCGGGCCTCGACCACGCGGGCATCGCCACGCAGAACGCCGTGGAGAAGGATCTCCGTGAGGAGGAGGGCAAGACGCGCCACGACCTCGGCCGCGAGGCGTTCGTGGAGCGGGTGCGGGCCTGGAAGGAGGAGTACGGCGACCTCATTCTGGATCAGAAGCGCACGCTCGGCGACTCGTGCGACTGGGGCCGCCAGCGCTTCACGATGGACGAGGGCTTCACGCGGGCCGTGCAGGAGGTCTTCGTGGAGCTCCACGAAGAGGGGCTCATCTACCGCGGCGACTACCTGGTCAACTGGGACCCCGAGAACGAAACGGCCCTCTCCGACGAGGAGGTCGAGAATGAAGAGCGGGAGGGCCACCTGTGGTCCATCCAGTACCCGCTTGCGGACGCGGAGGACGAGTCCCTGACGATCGCTACGACCCGCCCCGAGACGATGCTCGGCGACACGGCCATTGCCGTGCACCCCGACGACGAGCGCTACGAAGACCTCGTGGGCGAGACGGCGCTCCTGCCGCTCCTGGGGCGCGAGATTCCCATCATCGCCGACGACCGGATTGACAGCGACTTCGGCACGGGGGCGCTCAAGGTTACCCCGGCCCACGACGAGACCGACTTCGAGATCGGCGAGGACCACGACCTCGACAAGATTACCATCATGAGCCCGACGGGGGCCATCAACGAGAACGGCGGGCCCTACGAAGGCATGGATCGGTTCGACGCCCGCGACCAGATCGTCGAGGACCTGGAGGACGAGGGGCTGCTGGTGGAGGTGGAGGACTACATGATGAACGTCCCTCTGTCCGAGCGCTCCGAGGCGGTGATCGAGCCGCTCATCTCGCGGCAGTGGTTCGTGGAGATGGAGCCCCTGGCCGAGCCGGCCATCGAGGCGGTGCGCGAGGGCGAGATCGAGTTCTTCCCCGACCGCTGGGCGAACGAATACTTCCGCTGGATGGAAAACATCCGCGACTGGTGCATCAGCCGGCAGCTCTGGTGGGGCCACCGCATTCCGGTCTGGTACTACACCGATGCGAACGGCGAGCCGGACCCCGAGCAGGGCTACGTGGTGAGCATTGACCAGCCGGAGGCGGGCATGGTGCAGGAGACCGACGTGCTCGACACCTGGTTCTCCTCCTGGCTCTGGCCCTTCGCCACGCTCGGCTGGCCGGAGGACACCGATGCCCTGGAGAAGTTCTACCCGACCGACGTCCTCGTCAGCGGCTACGACATTCTCTTCTTCTGGATTGCCCGCATGATCATGGCGGGGTACGAGTTTACCGGCCAGCCGCCGTTCAAGAACGTCTTCATCACCGGCATGGTGAAGGACGAGCAGGGGCGCTGGATGTCGAAGAGCCTCGGCAACGGCATCGACCCGCTGGAGATGGTGGACCAGTACGGGGCCGACGCCACCCGCTTTACCCTCACGCTGCTCTGCGCGCAGGGGCAGGACATCAAGCTCGCCCCCTCGAAGTTCGAGATGGGCCGCAACTTCGCCAACAAGATCTGGAACGCGTTCAACGTGTTCGGGCAGTTCATGGACCGGGACGACGCCGGCGTGCCCACCCGCGACTACCAGCGCGAGCGCTCCTTCGAGGAGCTGGAGCTGGTGGAACAGTGGATGCTGCACCGCCTCAACACGGCCATTCAGGACGTGGAGGACTCGCTCGACCGCTACCGCCTCAATGAGATCGCCGAGCGCATCTACGACGTGTTCTGGCGCGACTACTGCGACTGGTACCTGGAGCTGATCAAGCCGCCGTACGGGGAGGAGATGCAGGCGGACAAGATTGCCCTGGCGGCCGAAATCTACGAGACACTGCTCGCGCTCCTGCACCCGCTGATGCCGTTCATCACCGAGGAGCTGTGGTGGAAGGTGCGGCCGCGCGGGGAGGGGGAGGCCTGCATCGCTGCGGACTGGCCGGCGGCCGACGCCGCGCAGATGGACGCGGACGCCGCCGAGACGTTCGAGCTTATCCAGGAGATGATCTCCGGGGTGCGCGGCATCAAGAGCGACTACGGCGTGGGGCTGGGGCAGGAGATCGAGGCGACAGTGAGTGTGCCCGTCGGCGACGAGGCGCGTGCGGACGCCGTGCGGCAGTACGCCGACTACTTCGACAAGCTGGCGAGCGTGACGGACCTGACGGTGGAGGTCGGGGCCGAGAAGCCCACGGCGAGCGCCTCGGTCGTCGTGGGGCGGTGCGAGGTGTTCGTGCCGCTGGCCGGCATGATCGACCTGGAGCAGGAGCGCGAGCGGCTCCGGGGCGAGATTGCGGAGAAGGAGGACTTTCTGGAGGGCGTGGAGCAGAAGCTCAACAATCCCCAGTTCGTCAACAAGGCGCCGGACGAGGTCGTGGAGCGCGAGCGCCAGAAAAAGAAGGACGCTACCGCCGAGCTGGAGCGGCTGCAGGACAACCTCGCCGACCTGGAGGCTGTGTAGCAGTAAAATGATTGTTTTGTAAACCCCACGGCCGACGGACGGGCGCGAGGATCCGTGGGGCGTTGCGCGATTTCCTTCTGTAGTCATTTCCGGTCGCGGTCACTTCTGCCCCGGCCGCCCTTGCTCGACGCGTCCTCCAATCGGCCCGCCGTCCTCATGTCTCCGGCCCCTGGCCCACCCGTGCGTTCGCTGCTGCTGTTTGCCGTCGCTGTAGCGGGAGCGGCCCTCCTCGGGGCGTGCGGCGGCGGGGATGAAGGAGAGCGTGCCGACGCGACCGTTGCCGAGCCCCGCCTTCTGCAGACCGAGACCGGCGAGCGGATCTTTGCGGGCACGCTCGTCAACCAGGGCAGCTCCACCATCGGCATCGCGGAGGTGGAGGTGGCGCTCTACGACGGCCAGGGGTCCCGCATCGAGACGATGCGCATTCAGGTGCAGGACGTGTCGCCGGGCGACTCGGCCGCGTTTAACCAGACCATCGACTCGAACCGGCCCATTCAGCAGGCGCAGGTGCAAAGCATTCTCAGCCCGTAGCCCTTAGGGACTGCCTGTATGAAGAAACGGAGGGCCTTAACAGTTGCGGGCGACGATGGGGATGGGCTCAGATCGGGGCGACATCCCGAAAAGAAAAGGTCTCCCCAATTCTCCGGGTACTGCCCAAGAAAGAAACGGCCCGACCGGGGCAGATCCGACAATGTGAAGCGGTGTTTGTAGTATACATTTGCTGCCCGTCGGTCCTGTATACATTTCCCTGCTGGCCACCTCCATTAGTACCACCTCTTGGGAATACGCGTGTGAGGCGGGAAAAGCGCAGGGGCGAAAGTGCCTTGAATTTCTTTCTATTCTCCGAACAAGGGTAAATTTACTTCAATGAAGCATATCTCCATACGACTGGTTTCGATTGCTCTTTTCGGGGTGGCAGCTATTATGGTAAACGGTTGTGACTCGAACGGGGGCAGCCCGAACAACAGTGTCATCACCGACTCCATGCAGATCGCAAATGTGACGCCCGAGGTGGGGGCTGATGTCGAGTCCACGGACGCGTCCATTACAGTTACTTTTACCGATCCGGTCGTCGAAAACGAGTACACCCGGACCGACGTGGAGGCGAGGGGCGGTAACCGTCACCTCATCGATAAGATCGGGGTGTACCCCGACCGGGCGAAAGATCTGAGCCCGAACGGGTCGCTCCCGATTTCGCTCTCGTTCAACGACGACCGGACCCGGCTGACCATCACGCCGGAGCGCGGCCTTCAAGACGGATTTATCTACACACTTTACGTCGGGGATGTCGAGAATTCGAATGGCGTCTACGATCCCCGCTTCAAGAGCGAAGACGGGGCCCGGTTTGCTCCGAATCCGAATTTCCCGCCCGAAGAGTTTGAGTTCTCCGTTGGGCTCAGCGAGGAGCCACCGGTCGTTCCGTCCGTCTCCTTCGACTCGGAATCCGCCGACGTGACCAATGGACGCATTGAGGACGGAACTTTCAACTATGACGACAGCAGAGTGACCATCCCTCTTCAGATAGACGACATTGACGACAGCGCCGTCGAGGTAAAGGGTTACGAGGTCTATTACCGAAGCCAGAACCAGGTGGGCCGGTTCGGTAACGACGACCAGTTTACGAAAGCGTCCGCGGTTAGGCCTCAGGCCAGTTCCTCAGATTTCGAGGACGCCTCGGGCATTGTGCCGACCCGTGCCGTAGAAGCAGACGGTGATCTCGACTTTACCGCGACGGTGAGGGACTACCCCTTCGCCGGGAATGGGGGAGCGTACGGCCCGATTGAGTGGAAAGTGCGCGCCGTGAGCATCAACAACGTGCGGGGAGACTTCTCCGATGTGGTGACGACCGAAGACAACACACAACCGGATCTTGAATCCGCCTCGTACCGATACGGCGACCGTCCCGACAACCGTAGCATAGAGGTTGAATTCAGTGAGCCACTTGACGGCGAGACCGTCTCGCCCCGCGCCTTCAAGGTAACGGAGGACAACGGGACTCCGGTGAGACTCAGTGGCACCAACCTCGAAAACGCGGAACTGGGCCGTAGAGACGGGGCGACGGTTGAGATCACGCTTGTCAACCCCATTCCTCGGCGTGATCTTCGAGACGTCGAGGTGAATGACGCCGGAACTAGCAGTCCGGTCACGGATCTTGCCGGCAACGAAGTGAATCCGAGCACGGCCCGCGCCACTATCCGATAGGGGCGGGCTCCACGGTCAAAGAATCGACCTCTCTCATTCCCTCGGCCAGGGCGCCCGCACTATGGCGGACGTCCTGGCTTTTTTGTGGATCGTACCCACCGCGCTCAGAGAGGGCGGCATCCATCCGCAACGTCGCGCCGCGGACAAACAAGAATCCCCTGTCGGCTGAAGGAACCGACAGGGGAAACATTGTGGGCGTACCGGAATGGGGGGCGGAAGCAGCGCTGGTTCAGTATTGCGGCACGCTGTCGTCAATCTCGTCGCTCCACGCGAGCACGCCGCCCTCCAAGTTCGAGGCATCGTAGCCCTTCTCGCGCAGAAACTCGGTTGCCTTCGCCGAGCGGCCGCCCGAGCGGCAGTGCACGACGATCTCCTCGTCCGGGTCGGCGTCGAGCTCGTCGAGGCGCTCCTCCAGCTCGTCGACCGGGATGAGTTGGTCGGCGTCGATGCTCGCGATTTCGGCCTCGTAGGGCTCGCGCACGTCGAGCACGAACGGGTCATCGCCCGCGTCGCGGCGCTGCTTGAGGTCGTGGACGGAGGTTTCGGGGAGGGCGTCGTCGGCGTCAGACACGTCGGCGTCGGCGGTTCCGTTGGAGGAGGACTCGTCGCTTTGCGGAATTCCGCAAAAGGCCTCGTAGTCGATCAGTTCCGTGACCGTCGGGTCGTCGCCGCAGACGGGGCAGTCCGGGTTCGTGGGCACGTTGACGGTGCGGAAGTCCATGTTCAGCGCGTCGGACATCAGCAGGCGCCCAATCAGCGGCTCGCCGACACCGGTTAGCAGCTTGATGACCTCGGTGGCCTGCAGCGTGCCGACGAAGCCGGGCAGGATGCCGAGCACACCGCCCTCGGCGCAGGAGGGGACGAGGCCGGGCGGGGGCGGCTCCTCGTAGAGGCAGCGGTAGCAGGGGCCGTCCTCGGTGGCAAAGACCGACACCTGCCCCTCGAAGCGGAAGATAGACGCGTACACGTTGGGCGTCCCCGTCATCACGCAGGCGTCATTGACGAGGTAGCGGGTGGGAAAGTTGTCGGTCCCGTCGGCCACCACGTCGTACTCGTCGATGATGCCGAGCGCGTTGTCGCTCGTGAGACGGACCTCGTGGTGGTCGATCTCGACGTGTGGGTTGAGGTCCTCCAGGCGCTCGGACGCGGCGTCCAGCTTCGGACGGCCCACGTCGCTGGTGCCGTAAAGGATTTGGCGCTGGAGGTTGGAGGCCTCCACGGTATCGAAGTCGACGAGGCCGATGCGGCCGACGCCTGCCGCGGCGAGGTAGGTCGCGGCCGGCGAGCCGAGACCGCCCGCCCCGACGAGCAGGACAGACGCATTCTTGAGCGCCTCCTGCCCCTCACGCCCAAACTCGGGGAGCGTGAGGTGGCGGCTGTAGCGCTGCAGTTCATCCGGCGAAAGATCGGCCTGTTGCGTGTCCGGCTCTGCTGTGGTCGTAGACATACTGGGGCTGTTGGTGGGTGCGTATTCGAGGCGTCGTTTCTGCCAGTGCCGCGCGGTCAGCCGCCGGCGATGGAGGGGACGATGGAGACCTCGTCGCCCGGCTCCAGGGCGGTCTCCACGCCGTCGCCGAACCGCACATCGTCGTCGCCGACGTAGATGTTCACGAACTGCCGCAGTTCGTCGTCCTCGTCGTAGAGGTTGTCGGCGAGATCGGGGTGCTGGTCCACGAGCGTGCGGAGGGCCGCGTCGACCGTCTCCGCCTCCACCTCAACGGCTGCCTGCCCGTCGGTGGCGGAGCGAAGGGGGGTCGGAATGCGGAGCGTGACGGTTGTGGTGTCGGTGGTGGGCATAGGGAGATGGGGAAAGGTTGGAAGGTGGAACGGGGGTAAGGAACGTGTGTGTGCCACGCGTCAGGTCGTTTCGGGAGCGAATGTGGCAATCTCCTCACGGTGAAATTCCGAGCGGTCCGGGGCGAGGGCCCAGGCGGTCAGGGCCTCCGGGACGCCGTCGTGGACGGAGACGATGACGTAGGTGAAGCCGGGAAAGGTGGCCTCCTCCAGGTCCGTCTCCGAGGGCCGCGCCGGGTGGTCGGGGTGGGAATGGTACACGCCCACCACGTCGAGGCCCTGCTCCTGCGCGGCCGCGTCCGCCTTACGGTAGTCGTCGGCCGTGAGCTCGTAGCGCCGGGTCCGCTGCTCGGAGCGGCGGTTGGTGGCGTGGTGAAGGGCCGTCACGCGGTTGTCGCCGTCGTCCGCGACGGTGCCGAGCAAAAAGCCACACCCCTCTTCGGGGTAGGCGTCGGCGCCATGCCGGCGGATGTCGTCGAGGATTGATGTCGTCGTTTCCATTGGGGGCAGCGTTGGTGAAAGAAGCCAGCCGATGCGCGGGACGCGATGCCTAGAGGCACGTCATTCCTCACGCGTCACTCCTCGTCCCAGAAATCGTCGCTCAGGTAGCGCGTGCCGGTGTCGCAGAGAATCGTGACGACGGTGCCGGCGTCGAGCGACCGGGCCACGTCGAGGGCGGCGGCCACGTTCGCCCCCGCCGACGGGCCGACCAGCAGCCCCTCTTCCTGCGCCAGTCGACGCGTCATGTCGACGGCCGCTTCGGTGGTACACGTGCGGTGAGCGTCGGCGAGGTCCGGGGCGTAGATGCCGGGCACGATCGCCGTCTCCATGTGCTTCAGGCCCTCCAGGCCGTGCAGGGCCGTCTCCGGCTCCACGGCGACGCACTGAATTGACGTGTCGTGTGCCTTCAGGCGGCGCGTGACGCCTGTGAAGGTGCCGGTGGTGCCGAGGCCCGTCACGAAGTGGGACACATGTCCGTCCGTCTGGTCCAGAATTTCTGCGCCGGTGCCGTCGTAGTGTGCCCGCCAGTTGGCGTCGTTGTTGTACTGGTCGGGGTAGAAGTAGCGGTCCGGCTGGGCATCGACAATTTCTTTCACGCGTCGCTGAGCACCGTCCGTTCCCTCCATTGGGTCGGTCAGAATGAGTTCGGCCCCGTAGGCGCGCAGCACCTTCTTGCGCTCCGCGGAGGCGTTCTCGGGGAGGGCGAGGGCCACGTCCAGCCCCTTCGCTGCACCAATCATTGCGTAGGCGATGCCCGTGTTGCCGCTCGTCGCGTCGATAAGCGTCTGGTCGCGACGGAACGCGCCGGCGTCGAGCCCCGCCTCGACCATCCGGAGGGCGGGGCGGTCCTTCACCGAGCCGCCGGGGTTAAGGTGCTCCGCCTTGCCGTAGACCGCCACGGACTCCGGCAGATCATCGGCCACGCGGTCGAGCCGCAGGAGGGGGGTCTGGCCGATGTCGTCGACCAAGGACGACGCGGGCGGGGCGGCCGTCGACACGGATGGGGAGGCAGAAACCGTACTCATTGGCGTGGGGGAGGGGGCAAAAAGAAAACGCCTCTCGCGGCGGGGCCGGAGAGGCGATGGGCGCTAGCAATGTGTCGGGCGCAGGCTACCGTCCGGAGTCACAGACGGAGTGCGGGGCGCCGACAGGACGCGGCCTCTCCGGGAGAGAACAACATCGACACCAACAACGACACCGAACAGCCTCGGGGGCTGTCGTTGCACACGCCGCGATGGGACGACTGTGTTGGTGCATGGTGGGTACTTCCCGAAAGATGGACGAGTCTAGAATCTGAGGGCTGATACATCAAAAACCACACGGGCGTTCCGGACTGGGGCCGCTCGGCCCGCATCGTCACATTTTCCGGGCGGCCGCGGCCCCGAACGAGCCTCCCAAACTCAAATTTCGCCGGCCTTGGTGAGGGTCCGGACCTCCTCCACCCGCTCGGCGATGTCCTGCAGCTCCGCGTCGGACTTCCGTCGGACGTTGGCAAGCTGAAAGTTCATGCGCCGGTTGCCCGAGAAGGTCTCCTGGTGCCGATCCAGGAAGTTCCAGTAGAGCGACGTAAAGGGACAGGCCTCGTCCCCGACGGCCTTGTCCGGGTCGTAACGGCAGTGCGAGCAGTAGTTGCTCATCCGGTTGATGTACTTCCCGGACGCCGTGTACGGCTTGGTCCCCACGGTGCCCCCATCGGCGTAGAGGGCCATGCCAACCATATTGGGGGTGGAGACCCACTCCCAGGCGTCGACGTACATCGCCTCGTGCCATTCGTTCATCTGCTGCGGGTCGATGCCATAGAGCAGCCCGAACAGCCCCATCACCATGAGGCGCGGAATGTGGTGGGCGTATCCGTGCTCGCGGACCTGTCCTGTACACTCGCTCAGGCAGCGCATGTCGGTGTCGCCGGTCCAGTAGAACTCGGGGAGGTCTTCGGACGCCTCCAGGGCGTTGCGGTCTACGTACTCGGGGGCGTGCAGCCAGTAGACGCCCCGCACGAATTCGCGCCAGCCGAGAATCTGACGCACGAAGCCCTCCACCGCGTTCAGGGGGGCGTGGTCGTCGTGGTACGCCTCCTCGGCGGCCCGGACCGCGGTCATCGGGTCGAGCAGCTTGAGGTTTAGGGCACACGAGAGGCGCGAGTGGTAGAGAAAAGCCCGGCCCGTCCACATTGCATCCTGGTACGTGCCGAAGTTCGGCAGCCGATGCTCCACGAAGTCCGCGAGGGCGGCGCGGGCCTGGGCGGGCGTGACCGGCCACCGAAACTCGTCGAGTGCCCCCGGTGCGTCGGCAAACTGAGTGCGGACCAGGTCAAGCACGTCTTCGGTGATGGCGTCGCGCTCGAACGTGGGGCCCTCCGGCACCATCCCCGGCCCGTCCGACCCGAAGCTCTCCTGGTTGTCGTCGTCAAAGTTCCAGTCGCCCCCCACCGGGTCGCCGTCGTCGGTGACGAGGACATCGTATTCGCGTCGCCGCTCGCGGTAGAAGTACTCCAGCGTCAGCTCCTTGCGCTCATCGGCCCACTGCTCGAAGGTGTCGTGGGTGGCCAGAAAGTGGTCGTCGGCGTGAACATGGAGCGGGACGCCCATGTCCTCGCACACGGCCTCAATGGCGTCCAGGAGCTCCTGGCGCCCCGGCTCGGTGATGGCGACGCGCTCGGGCTGGTGCTCGGCAAGTTGCTGCCGCAGGAAGTCCGGGGCGTCCTCGGCCACGGACGAGGCGTCGGCCGGCTGGTAGTGGACAGTCCAGTCGTCCTCCCGCAGGTCCTCCCGGTAGTGACGCATCGCCGCGAGGCCGAGGGCCAGGCGCTGCTTGTGCTCGGCGTATCGGTTCCGGTTCATGTCCGCCTCCGTCATCGCCACGGCGTCGCGGTCCGGGTCGCCCTCGTGCAGGACGGTCGCGTCGCGGTCGAGCTGGTCCCGGAGGACAAAAATCAGGGTACGCATGGGAACGCTGGAGAATGGAGGGAAGCACAGGGAAGTAGCCGGACGAGCCCAATCCCGGAGAGGAGCAACCGCCCGTGGGGCGATCCTGCGTGGGGGCGGGCGGAGCGTGCTCTCGCCTTATCCGGGCCGCACAGTGCCGAGTCCCCCGTCCACGCCGATGACCTGTCCGGTGACCCAGTTGGTTTCGGGATCGAGGAGCCACGTGACGGCCGGGGCCACGTCCTCGGGCGTGCCCACGCGGCCCAGGGCGTGCATCTTCTCGGACTGCTTCCGGCCCGCCTCGGAGCTGAGGATCTGTTCCGACATCTGGCTCGCGAAGTTCTCACCGCCGCCGATGAGGCCCGGGGCCACGGCGTTTACACGGATGCCCCGGCCGGAGTAGGTGGCGGCCGCGGCTCGCATGAGGCCCGTGACGCCGCCCTTCGCCGCGGCGATCGCCTCGTGGTTCTTGAGGCCCGTGCGCGAAACGGCCGATGCCATGAGCACGATGGATCCGCCGCTGCGCATCATGGGACGACCGGCCGCCTTTACGGTGTTGAAGGCCGTGTCGAGATTCTTTTCGATCTGCGTCCGGTACTCGTCGATACTGGTGAGATGGGCGGGCTTGAGCAGGACCGAGCCGACGAAGTTGACGACCCCGTCGAGGCCCCCGTAGGTGTCGGTGGCGTGTGACACAGCGGCCTGCACCTGTTCGAACTCGGTGGCATCGAGGGGCATGGCGTCGCCGCCGGTGGCGGCCGCCAGGTCGTCTAGGTCGTCTTCCGACCGGGCCCCGAGGACAAGCTGTGCGCCGTCGTCGGCGAGCCGATGGGCCACCTCGGACCCGATGCCGCCGGTTGCGCCGAGAAGAAGATAGACGGGAGAATCAGAAGCCATGGGACAGAAGGGAAGCTGTGAGGAGACGAACACCTCCTCCAAATCCGATTCCCCGTCCAGGTTCGACGGGACGAATACATATTCGTGGATCGTTACGGCCCCGGATGGAGAAGCCCCTTTAGGGCGCGTCGGACGCAGGAGCCCGAAGCACCGCGTCGACGACGTGGAGAAGCCCATTTCCCGCCTCGATATTGCCGTCGAGAATAGGAGTCCCGTCCACCAGGACGCCGCTGGAGACGGGGCGAAGCGAAAGCGTGTCGCCGCTCGCTGTGACCAGTGAACGAGGCCCCGAGCGTCCGTCCACCGCAATGCGGCCCTCCACGATGTGGCGGCCAAGGAGGGCGCGGAGCTGCTCTTGATCTTCCGCCAGGAAATTCTCAGTCGGCCCGGTGAGGCCTGCCGCGAAGGCGTCGTTCGGCGGGGCGAAGAGGGTGAAGGGACCGACGGTGGCCAACACAGAATCGAGGCGGGTGGAGTCGAGCGCCGCGCGCAGGACCGAAAACCGATCGTCGGTCGCCAGCATCCGTGGGATGGTCGTGCTGTCGGCCACGGGGGAACGGGAGGAAGCAGGGGGCGAGGGGGGCGAGCCATTGTCGGCGTCCGGGCCACACGCTACGAGTCCCAGAGAAAGCGCGACGACCACGACGACTGGGGCCGACCGCGCGTCCCGATGCCACATCCGCTTCAGTGCAGGGCGCATTGGGGGCCTGGACAAACATCTGAGATGCATGACAACCCTCATATAAAACGGACCACGCGTTGGCGAACCTGGGGGCGGCCCTTACACATTGATGGCCGGACGAGACGGCTGAAGGAGGCGGCCGGCGCCGGGAGGGCTCGACGGGTGAGGCGGTGCCGACCACGCTCGCCGGATCCGGGGACGCGGGCGAAGTGACCTGCGCCCTGTCCAACGTGACAAAGAAAAAGCCTGATCGGAAGTCCCGATCAGGCTTTCGGCTCCCCGGGCTGGATTCGAACCAGCGACCGTGCGGTTAACAGCCGCATGCTCTGCCACTGAGCTACCGAGGAATCGAGCAAAATGTGGGGAAGAAGCAGGAGTGGCTGCCTCCCAAAATATCTGATTCGCGAAACGGCATGGTGCCGACCCGAGTTCCGATGGGTCCGGGTGCCGCCCGGGCCCTTCTTCCCGGCATAGCCCCTTGCACCGACGGATTGATTCTCTTTTCACGGGGTAGTCACCAGGGGCTGTGGCGAGCGGGCAGTGCAGGCCCCGCCCGGCCTTACTCTTCGAGCGAAGGTCCCCCGTGGCGACGGAACCACTCCAGCACGTGGGCGGCCTTGGCGGCCAGGTGACTCGGGCGGGCGGCGATGCTGTGCGAGGCGCCCGGGACGCGGACGAGTGCCGTTTCGACCTCGCGCAGCTTCAGCGCCTGATAGAACTGCTCCGACTCCGACATGGGCGTGCGGTAGTCGTTGGTGCCGGTCAGAAGCATGGTAGGCGTCGTCACGTTGTCGACGTACGAGAGGGGAGAGCGGTCCATGTAGTGCTCCTCATGGTTCCACGGCAGGCCGGGAAACCAGTACTTGACGCCGTAGGGGTACGAGTCGGCCGTCAGCGCCCAGCTGTACCAGTTAATCACCGGCTTCGCGGCCACGGCGGCGCGGAAGCGATCGGTGTGCCCCACGATCCAGGACGTCAGGACACCGCCCCCACTCCCACCGGTCACATAAAGCCGGTCCGCGTCGACGTAGTCGCGCTCCAGCACGGCGTCCACACCGGACATCAGGTCGTCGTAGTCGTGCCCGGGGTAGTCGTGGTGGATGGCGTTGCCGAAGTCCTGCCCGTAGCTGGTCGAGCCCCGAGGGTTGGTGTAGAGCACCACGTAGCCGGCAGCGGCGTAGAGCTGCACCTCCGCGGAGAAATAGGGGCCGTACGAGGCGAAGGGGCCGCCGTGAATTTCCAGGATGAGCGGATGCTCCTCCGACGCGTCGAAGCCCGGCGGCGTGACGATCCAGCCCTCGATCGTGCGGCCGTCGTGCGAGGATTCGTACGTAATCTGCTCGACGGAGCCGAGGGGGAGTTGGTCGAACAGGTCGTCGTTCAGGGAGGTGAGGACCCGTGTCTCTCGTCCGGCCTGTGCCACCGCCACGTCGGCGGGGCGCTGGGGCGTGGCGTGCGTGAAGGCCACCCGGCCGTTCGACGCGAGGCTGAAGGAGCCGCTCGTGTAGGGCCGGCCGATGGAGGTGCCGCCCACGTTCGCCGCCACGGCGCGCCGGCCCCCGTCGAGCGCCACGCTGCCGATTTTGGTTGACCCCTCGTCCACGTACTGAAAGACGATGCGCTCGCCGTTGGCCGTGAACGTTGGGTTTTGAACGTCCCGGTCGAAGCCCTCGGTTAAGAGGCGGGCATTGGTGCCGTCGCGGTCCATGACGTACAGCTTGGTCACCTGGTAGCCCTGCTCGCGGTCGTCGAAGCCGGTGTAGGCGATCGTGGAGCCGTCCGGGGAGAGGGCGACGTCGCCGTCGGGGCCCTGCCGGGTGGTAAGGGCCGTGACCGCGCCGCTCGTCACGTCCACGGCGTACACCTCCGTGTTGAGCGGATCCAGGCGCCGGTCCTCGTGCCGGTTGGCGCTAATCACGAGCGTCTCGCCGTCGGGCGTCCAGGTGGGGGTGCCGCCGTGGTCGTAGGGCCCGGTTGTGATCTGTCGCGGCGTGCCGCCCGATGCCGACACCGTGAAGAGCTGCGTGTGGCCCCTCTCGGTGTACCCGCCGCCGTCGGAGCGGTAGTAGGTCTGGTCGATGTAGTCGGGCCGTTCGGCCCAGTCGGCGCCCTCTGGTGGGCTTGGCATTCGGGCGAAGGGCTCCGGCGTCGCCGGCACGAACATGGAAAAGGCCAGCCGATCCCCCTCTGGGCTCCAGGAGAGCCCGCCCGGCGACTCGTCAAGCTGCGTGATCCGGGCGGTCTGGCCGGTGTCCATCCACCGCACGAAGACCTCGGCCCCATCGCCCTCCGTGGAGGCCACGTAGGCGACCCGATCCCCGCTGGGGGACCACCGGGGCTGGGACGCGTTTGTCTCGGGGGCGGTGATCGGGCGGTGGCCCGAGCCGTCCGCGTTCACGACCCAGAGCCGGGAGGCGCGGCGGTCGTCCATTCTGTCCATGAAGGTGCGGGCGTACACCACCCGGTCGCCGCTCGGCGAAATCTGCGGGTCCGACGCGTACTCCAGGTCAAAGACGTGCTCCAGGTCGAAGGCGAGCGAGTCCTGGGCGTACTGGGCCTGTGCGGGACGGCCAATCAGCGCGAGGCCCCCAAGGACGAGACCGACGACGAGAAGGCGTACACCACGCATGAGAAGCAGAGACGGTTTTGAGGCAAGGACGAGTGCTCGTAACGTACGAACTGGGGGTGGCGAGTGCGAGTCTCCGCCCTGGGGGGCGGTCGGGTGTGTGGTAATTTCAAGGAACATTTCAGGAGGCCCAGGGCGTTGAGTAACTCCACATTTTGATGCCCGAGTGGCGGAATTGGTAGACGCGCGTGATTCAGGGTCACGTGGCCTTTACGGCCGTGGAGGTTCGAGTCCTCTCTCGGGCACCAAGAAAAACGCCCCCCAGCGCCTCTGAACGGCGACCTGAGGGGCGTTTTCTGTTTGGGGTGTCTCCGCTGATCTTATGAGGACCCGAAAGCAACTATGGGGAATAGCTTAGGAACATGACGAGATCGGTTCCCACGTGACTATCCGTGCCCAAAGGTTTCTTTGATTGCCCGATCCATCACTTCCGGGCTGAGGTGGCTATACATCTCCGTGACTTGAGAATTGGGGTGCCCAAGAATCTCTGAAATCACGCGGAGCGGCACGCCCTGCATCGAAAGCCACGAGCCGGCCGCGTGGGGGCACGAATGGAGACGCAATTCCGCTCGTTCACGGATCAGGGGGCGACCGGTGCCCACGTTCGTCACGTGTCAGCCACCCGGTCCTGGTACGTCTTGAGCGTGTCGCCCACGTGCTTCCGGAACGTCTTGATGAAGTGGCTCACGCTGTCGAACCCGAGGTCGTACGACACCGCCGTCACCGTCCGGCCTGGGTCCCGCAACAGCTCCTGTGCCCGCTCCATGCGCGCCTCCGTCTGCAACATGCGTACCACGAACTCGGACACGTTGAGGTCGATGAGGGCATCTCGGTGGCGGTCCGCACCGGCGAAGAGCCCCACGAGCGTGCGCAATAGCTGCTCGAGGCCCGGCGGGTTGCTCACGCGCACCGGGGTGTCCGGCCGCGTCCACTCGTCCGGATGGGAGATCTGCTGTTTGCGCGTCGTCTGCAGTGGGCTAGGCGTGATGCTCAGCGTCCCGACCAGCAGTTGCGAGGATCCCACGGGTCCCTCGCGCAACGCGCCATTGCGGGACTGCGATCAGTCGCTCGACCGGCAGCGGGTGCTGTTGAGCCGCTCCGCACTGCTCCTTTGCACCGTCGGCCGCTGCCGGGCCAGTGTCCTTCCGATACCGAGGCATAACTACCACTTGGTGGGCTGGGCAGCCACATGGCGTTCTGTCCGGACGGGGATGGTGGATCGATCGTCCCCCTGCGCGGCGGTGGCGAGGCGCCCTCTTCCCGGTCTGCGCCCGTTCGGCCTCGTCTCTGCCACAAAAAGTCAGCACCGAGACACTTCTGGCACTAATATTGCCCTTTCTCACTCCGCCTGTGCAAAGTCTGCGCGGCGTCCGGATCGTGGCCCTGAGCATACCGCAGCACAAATTTGTCATGCGATGGAGGAAGGCCCCCGGTGGCCACCCGGGGGAAAGCGTCTTGCCTCCGCTTTTCTCTCCAGCTCCCCACCGCAATGTCCACCAGTGAAACTCACGGAAGTCGTCCGCCCGAGGACCGTGCGGGTCCGGATTCTCCACCGGCTCTTTCCGAGCACCCCGGCTTCGCGGACACGGTACTCGCGGCCATGCCCGACCCGATTTTTGTGTTTGGCCCTCAGAACACGCTTGCGTGGAGCAATGACCCCCTTCAGCAGGTCACCGGGCATTCGGCCCAGGTTCTCCGCGGAAAGAGCTTGACTGCGCTGTTTGGAGAGGAGGGCGCCGCGAGCGTCGGGCAGACCGTCGACGCCGCACGGACGAAATGTGAGGCCACGACGACGGAGGTGGCACTCCACACCCGAGACGGCCCGCCCCGCCCGTGCACCCTCACCGCTCGTCCATTTTCCAATGATGCGGGCCCGCCGCGCTGTGTGGTTGGCGTCGCGCGGATGGACCCGGCCGCCGGGGCCCACGACGAAACGATCCGCCTCGAGCGCGACCAGTTGACGGCGTTGTACATGGGCCTGCCGACTCCGGTAGCGCACTACGAGGTACAGGACGGAACCGCCATCGCACACGGTGTTAACGTGGCGTTCGAGAAGGCCTTCGGCGTATCGCGCAGCGAAATCATTGACTGCGACCTCGACGCCCTTCTTGTTCCCGACGAGCACCTCTCTGAGGCCGAGGCCCTGACGCGGCAGGCCGTCGAGAAGGGGCCAGTAGAAGCCGAAGTCGTCCGTGAGGCGGACGAGGGCCCCCAGCACTTCCGGCTCAACTCGGTGCTCTTTTCCGACAGTGAGACACCGAAAGGGTACGCGATCTACACCGACATCACCGAGCAGAAGGAACGGGAGCAGACGCTCCGTGCCGAGCAGGAGGCCCTGCGGTCGATGTACCGCATCACCGCCGACCAGGAATCCTCCTTCGAGAACAAGATGGACCGGATCATCGAGCTCGGGTGCGAATACCTGGACGTCCCATACGGAATTTTGACCCGTATCACAGATGGCACGCAGCGCATCCTCCAGGCGACAGGCGACCACCCGGCGCTCCAACCGGGCGAGTCGTGTCCTCTCTCCGACTCGTACTGCCGAAAGACCGTGAAGAAGGAGAGCCTGCTCGCCATTCGGGATGCGGCCGCCATGGACTGGGCAGGTGATCCACCCCACGAGAGAACCGGGATAAGGACCTACATCGGCTCGCAAATCCTGGTCGATGGGGGCCTCTACGGCACGCTGTGCTTCGCGGACTCGGCCATCCGCGATGCCGAGTTCACGGGACGGGAGCGGACGTTCGTCGAGCTGATGACCCGCTGGGCCAGCTATGAACTTGAGCAGCGCCGCGCCACGGAGCAGCTTGAGCGCCAGAACGAACGGCTCGACAACTTCGCGGGCCTCGTGGCCCACGACCTCCGAAACCCGCTCAACGTGGCGAAGGGCCGCCTCGAGCTCGCTGCAGACACGGAGGACCTGAGCCACCTGCCGGCCATTGGCCGTGCCCTGGGCCGGATGGACGAAATCATCGAAGACCTGCTGGCGATTACCTGGGGAGGGCAAAAGCTCAGCGACGCGGACCTGGGCGACTGTGACCTCGCTTCCCTAATTGCGTCGTGCTGGGAGCGCGTCGACGTGCCGGAGGCCCAGCTCGTGGTGGAGGATCCTCCTTCCTGCGTGTACGCCGACGAGAGCCGCCTCCAGCGACTTCTGGAAAATCTGTTCCGCAACGCCATCGAGCACGGAGGCGACGACGTGACCCTCCGAGTGGGTGCGCTCGACGACGGCTTTTTCGTGGAAGACAACGGCCCGGGGATCCCCTCCGAACGGCAAGAGGATGTACTCAAGGCCGGCTACTCGTCGGCTGAGGAAGGCACGGGACTCGGCCTGAGCATCGTGAAGACCATCGTGGACGCTCACGGATGGTCTCTTGGACTGACGGAGGGGCGCGACGGCGGGGCGCGCTTCGAGATTCACGAGGGCGAGACAGACAGATAACGGGGGGCGATTCCGAGCAGGTCCGTTCCTGATGTCAGCCGGAAGAGATGCTTGCCCCTGAGACTCATTGCCAAGGGGCACGTCGGTATTTCCAACGTGCTGGGTCTCCGAACCTGCACTGAGGCCAACTGCGGTCGCACCCCGCTGGTCTCGTCGCTGCCTTCCAATCCGCATTTCCTGTCCCACACGTCCACGTGATGGGGTTTGGGCGGCCATCGCTCCGGAGACGGGCGATCGGCCCCGGGTGGCTCACAAATCGCGGAAGTCTCATTCTTGCCAGCACTGCGGAACGCCTCCGCCCAGTGGCTCAGGTACTACGACGAGGAGCGACGACGATTCGGCGCCTGCGGTCCGGAGTCAGGATTCCGTGGCGTCAGGTGCCCCGACAGCCGGTTGGGCTGCTGGAGGTCGGTTCTCGTGGCAAGAGATTCACTGCCGAGTGCCGAGGAGGAGGGGACCACAATCGATTCGCGCGAACTTTTCTTCGGCAGAGCGACTGCCAGGGTCGCCATTGCGTTGATCTTCCTCGGCTGTACGGTCGGCCTCGCCGGGTTTCCCGACACCTTCTCTCTGACTACGCCGCTGTGCGCGAACGGGTGCACGCCCGAAGCGGTGGGTCAGCCGAGCAGCCCCTGGCGGCGCCCGTCTCAAGGGGATGCCCCAGCCTGGTTTGGGCAGATCGTGGATTCGGGGCAAACATCCAACCGCCGAAACGAGACCCCAAGCGGTACAAATTGATCGCCTCCAACGGCGACAGGGGCCCAAAGGCCGACACTTCTCGGGGCTTCCTGACGGTCGCGTCCCACCCGGATTCATCTCGGGCCCCTACGGAACCCTCCCCGAGTGCCCGTAGGCGGAGATGTCGTCCGTGCTTTGCTTCGAAGAGACGGCTCTCGGGACAACAAGACGAGGAGGCGATTCTTCGGCCGTGGGCCCAGATTTGCCCCTATTTCTCTTCCTCGGCCCGTGGGAACCGCACCGTAAATCGGCTTCCTTCGTCCTCCTCGGTCTCCACCTCAATGGAGCCGCCCATCTGGTCCAGGACCTCTTTGGTCACGGTCAGGCCCAGCCCGGTGCCTTCGTATGCTCGTCCGATTCCTTCGGAGGCCTGCTTGAACGCCTCAAAAAGCATGTCGGCCGTTTGCGGGTCCATCCCGATTCCGGTGTCCTCCACCTCCAGCACGGGCGCCTGCTCCGCGTCGGTTCGGACCCGGACCCACACCTGTCCGCCCTCTTCTGTGTACTTGATCGCGTTGGACAGCAGGTTGCGGAGCACAATCTGCAGCCCCCCCTGGTCGGCGCGGGCCCAGACGGCATCCTCGGCGCCTTGCGTCGTCAGGTCGACACCGGCATCTCGGACCCGCGTCACGAACTCGTCGGCGGCCGCTTGGGCCTCGGCGACCAGGTTGACTGGTTCAAGGCGAAGGTCCATCTCCCCGGCCTGTAGTTTCGAGAGGTTCAGGACGCCGGTGAGGGTGTCCATCAGTCGCTGCCCGCTCTGTTCGATCAGCGACGAGAACTTCGCAAGCGACGTAAGGTCGACCTCCGCCACCTGACGGGCGCCCTCTACCTCCTCGCCGATCGCCTCCGCAAAGCCCAGGATTGACGTCAAGGGCGTACGGATCTCGTGGCTTATGTTGGCGAGAAAGGCGGACTTGAGACGGTTCATGTTCTCGGCCGTCTCCTTGGCGTCCACCAGCTCCTGCTCGTGTTCGACGCGGCGGAGCACACTTTCGGCGTTCTGGGCCAGGAGGTCGAGCAGGCGCACGTCGAAGGGGGAAATGGCGTCGGCCTCGGTCATGCCGAGGGACAGGGTGCCGTACGGGCCGAGCGGCACGTACGCGACGCTCTGCACTCGGTCGGACGCATCGACCAGGCCGCCCTCCGCGGCATCGTCGTAGTGCAACGTGGTGCCGGCCCGAAAGGCCTTGGCGACCGCCCGCGGGCCGTCAACGGCGTAGGGCTCACGCGATCCCAAGACCTCCTGGTAGGCGGATGAGGCGACCGCCGGGACGAGGCGGCCATCCTCGGCGTAGCGGACCGCGCAGATGGGATAGCCCAGCGTATCAGTGACCAAATTGAGGAGCACCTCGGCCAGTTCGTTGGGGGTCTCGGACTGTGCAAGGGTGCTCATGGCGTCGTAAAGCGCCTCTACGCGCTGCTCGCGGCCGCGCAGCGCTTCGGCGGTGCGGTGGCGCTCAATGGCGATGCCGGCCAGGGACCGGGCCTGATCGATGAGCGTCCGCTCCCTTTCGGTGGGGGCGGTGGGCCCCTCGTGGTAGAGCGCAAACGTCCCCAGAACGTCGTCGCCCGAGTCAAAGATGGGAACCGACCAGCAGGCACGGAGCCCGTGCGACAGGGCGAGGTCCCGGTAGTCGGCCCAGCGCGGGTCGCTCGCGATGTCCTCGGCGATCACGGGGGCGCCTTCGTGCATGGCCGTTCCACAGGATCCGGCGGCCGGGCCGATTCCCACGCCGTCAATGGCTTCGTTGTACGCGTCGGGCAGGTGGGGCGCCACGCCGTGCCGGATGCGTCCCTGGGCGCGATCACAGAACAGGACCGACCCGATCATGCCGGGACACTGTGCTTCGATGGCCGTGATGAGATCCCGCAGGATAGTTTCGAGGGGGGTGCCCGTGGCCACCTGCCGGAGCGTGTCCAACTGGAGGCGGAGTTGCTGCTCGGCTTCCTTGCGCTCGGTGATGTCTGTCGCCACGCCGGCGATCCGGGACGGAGAGCCGTCTTCCTCGATAATGTCGAGTCGTGACTCGACCCAGAGGCGTCCGCGCTCCGGATGCTGGACGCGGAATTCCTGCTGGACCGGCCAGTCGATCGCCTCCTCCTGTTGGCGTTCCGCGTCGGCCAGCAGTTCCTCTTTGTCGTCGGGATGGATGTGCGTGAGCCAGGCCGTGGGCTCCTCGCGGAGCTTCTCGGCCGAGACGCCGTAGATCCGCTCAGCGGTCGGGTTTATGTACTCGATTTCCGAGTAGTCCGTGGGCACCAGGAAAAGCGCGTCCTGCACGTTTTCCGCAAACTGCTCAAGGCGGCGACGGACCGTCCGGAGTTCCTGCTCGCGCTCCTTGCGCTCGGTGATGTCCACGTGCGTGCCCACCATGCGGAGCGGCGTTCCGTCCTCGGCCCGCTCTACGATCCGGCCCCGGTCGAGCACCCACCGCCACGAGCCGTCCTTGTGACGCATCCGAATCTCCTGGTCGAGATAGGGGATCTCGCCGCGGGCGTGGCGTTCGATGTCGTCGTGGACACGCTTGAGGTCGTCAGGATGGGTGTGGCGCTCGAAGAACGACCTGTCAGATTCAACCTCGTCGAGTGTGTAGCCGAGAATGGCCGCCCAGCGCTCGTCGTAGACCGTGTCGCCCGTCTGCATGTTCAAGTCCCACATGCCGGCGCCCCCGCCAATCAGGGCCATCTCCAGGCGCTCGCGTTGCTCCTTGATTGCCTCCCGCCGCTCGTACGCGTCGGTCACGTCGCGGAAGACCATGACCACCCCCAGCAGGTCGCCGTTGTCGGTACGGATGGGGGCTGCGCTGTCGGCAATCTGGTGCTCGGTGCCGTCGCGGGCGGTGAGGACCGTGTGGTTGGCGAGCCCCACCGTCCGGCCCTCGCGCAGTACCTTGTGGACTGGGCTCTCCACTGGTTCGTCCGTCTTGGTATTGTGAATGTGGAAGATCTCCTCCAGAGGGCGCCCTTCGACCTCCGTGTGGGACCACCCGGTGAGGCGCTCGGCGACGGCGTTCATCTCGGTGATGTGGCCGTCGCGGTCGGTAGCGATGACGGCGTCGCCGATGGAAGAGAGCGTGACCGACAGGTACTCTTCGCGCTCCTGAAGTGCCTGCTCCCGCTCCTTGCGCGCCGTAATGTCGTTGAAGTAAACCGACAGGCCGCCGTCGAACGGATAGGCATTGACGCTGAACCAGACCTCAAACGGCGGAGAATACGCCTCGAAGTGGACGGGCTCGCCCGTTTCTACGGCGCGGTGGTATTCCTCGTAGTTTGGAAGCTCCTTCGTCTCGGGGAACGCCTCCCAGATCGTTTCGCCCAGTATCTCCTCCCGAGAACACTTGAGAAGTGCCTCGGCCTGCTGGTTGACATAGGTAAACCGCCACTCCTCGTCCAGCGCGTAGAATGCGTCGGTAATGCTTTCGAGGATCTCTTCACGGTGGCGAGGCTGCGCGCGGTGCTCCAGTTCATCCATGACGATGTCGGCCAGCTCGCGGAGCGTTTGACGATCGTCCTCGGAGAGGCCCTCGGGTCGCGGCGTCGAGTCGAGCACGCAAAGCCGCCCGAGCGCATGGCCCTCAGGCGTTGTGATGGCGGCGCCGGCGTAGAAGCGAACGGTTGGCTCGCCAGCCACGAGCGGGTGGTCTTGAAAGCGCGGCTTGTCGGTTGCGTCCTCAACGACGAAGAGCTCCTCGGTGCCGAGCTTCCGGGCGGAGAGCGACACGTCAAGGTCCACCTGCTGAGCATCGTGGCCCACCTGTGCCTCGGCCCATCGGGAGTGGTCGTCGACGAAATGGACACCGGCCATGGACGCGTCAAGGAGGCGCGCCGCTAGATTGGCAACGCGACTGAATGCCTCTTCGGTGGGGCTACCGGAGACGTCGTAGCGACCCAGGGCGGCGAGCCGGTCGGGGTCTGAGAGGGAGCCAGGGTCGACATCGTCCATCGTGCGCAGAATAGTGTTATGGATTCAATGGGGCGTCCAGTCCGCTACGCCCACGGCAGGCAGATGGAGGGGGAGAAAAAAGCAGGAGTAAGTGCAGCACTAAGTTGATATTGATAAGCATAAGAGTTGCAAGGGTCTTCAAAAAGCCTTACCACTGAATGTTAGAGCGAGGCCGACCCATCGCAGCGAGTGTATGCGAATGGTTACAAGAGTAGTGCCGGACCAACGGGATCGCGGCGTCCGAGAGGGGCGAAACCCACGAGGCACCGGGCTCAGAGGCGAAAATGACACCTGTGGCGCACGCCAGGGCGGCCTGCGATCGTCGTGGTCGTGCGCTGTGTGAAAGGGAAAAGGAATTCAAGGTCCTCCCCGACAGAGTTGAATCCGTGGCTTCGGGTGAAGACCGGCCTGCCCTTCAGGTCAGGTTGAGGGGGCACGTCCAGGACTTCTCCCAGGTCCTACAGTCTTGTATTCTACAGTCTCATAGACATGCGCCTCGTCGCCTGACGGCAACGATCTGAGGAGACATTCCAGACAATCTCAGCAACTGGAAAGAATTCGCTTCAGCGCCGGGCGGGGGCGTGCACAGATGCACGAGAGAGAGCCCGTCGAAGTCCCTCTGGGGCGGACTCCCACTGAGCGTCGCGAGTCAGTCGCCCGACGCACAGTCGATATACAAAAGCCCCACGCCGGATTGGTCTCTGGAAGGGACTCCCGACGCGGGGCGCCCACAGCTACGTGGGCAAGATCTAAAAACCGTTTTGGATCTGCTTTCGTCGTGGATACACTCAGGTCGCCACCAACACACAGCCCAGTCGTTCTGGGGACGACGACCGTTACGATGCGAATGATGGGTTGGAGAAGGACGCAGGCTTTCTTACGTTGGCAATGCTCTGATCATTGTCCCGAATAAATTCGCGGGACAAGCGTGCCGTTCTCGTTTTCACAATTCTGTACGTCCGCGTGGCCGACGCACCGTGTCGGATTTTGTGTACTGGGGATCTTCATCTCGGGCGCTACCCGTCCCGCACCCAGTCGCGCGACCGGACGTGGGCGGTCGATCACGTGTGGGAGGACACGGTGTCGTACGCCGTACAGCAGGCGGTGGACGTGGTGGTGCTGACGGGGGACGTCGTTGACGAGCAGAACAAGCGGTACGAGGCACTGGGCCCGATCCAGCGGGGCCTCCGCCGGCTCGAAGAGGCTGGAATTCCGGTCGTGGCGGTGGCCGGGAATCACGACTTCGATGCGCTTCCCCGCCTGGCCGAGATGGTTGAGGCGGAGCACTTCCACCTTCTGGGGCGTGGCGGAGAGTGGAGCACCACCACTGTGACGCCGGAGGGGCGTTCGCCTGTCCAATTTGTGGGGTGGTCGTTCCGGAAGGCACACGCACAGGACTCCCCGGTCGAGTCGTTTCCGGAGGAGCACCTCCGCGACGACGGCCCGACGGTGGGGGTGTTGCACGCCGACCTGAATGCCCCCGAGAGCGTCTACGCCCCAGTGTCGCTCGACGCCCTGCGCCAGTGCCCCGTATCGGCGTGGCTCCTGGGCCACATCCATGCGCCCTCGCTGCGAGACGACCGATCGCCCCCCGTGCTGTACCCCGGCTCGCTCCAGCCGCTGGACCCGTCAGAGACGGGCCCCCACGGTCCCTGGCGTGTAGAGGTAGCCCCGGACGGGGACGGTACGGCGACACAGGCGACACAACTGCCCCGCGCCACCCTCCGCTACGAGCACCTCAACGTGAGTGTGGACGCGATAAAAGAGGAAGGGGCCGTCGAGGCCGCGGTGACGGACGCGATGCGCGACCGACTCCGAACGGCCTGCGAGGAAGGCCCCACGCCGCAGCGGCTCGTCTGTCGCCTCACGCTCACGGGCCGCACGTCCGCCCACCGTGCGGTGTGCGACCTGGCGGAGACGTGGCCGGGCAAGCTCGAGGTGCCGGTTGCGGAGTCGACCGCTGTCGTGGAGGCGGCCACCGCCCGAACGCGCCCGGCCCTCGACCTGGAGCGCATTGCGGAGGGCACCGATCCGCCGGCCGTGCTCGCCCAGCTTCTTCTGGCGGTGCGGGACGGGGAGGAGGACGAGCACGCCCAGGACGCCTGGGCCGCGATCAAGGAGGCGTGCTCGGCGGTCCAGAACTCGCCTGCCTACGACCCGCTCCCCGACGCGGACGCCCTGTCGCCGGATCAGGAGACGCTCGCCGACATGGTCCAGCGTCAGGGACTCCTGCTCCTCGACGAACTGCGCTCTCAGACCGACGCTGTGCCCCACGAATGACGGATGTCCCCCCCGATACGCCAACCGCGACGGTCGACGCTGCACTCCACGTCCGCCGCCTCGCTGTGCAACGGATGTACGGCCGGCCGTTCGGGCTCGACCTGGAGGGACTCGACTCGGGCGTCAATGTCATCGCGGGGCCGAACGGCTCCGGCAAGACCACCCTCGCACGGGCCATGGCGGTGCTCCTGTGGCCGGAGGCCCACGACGGGTGGGGGCGGCCCCTCCTCGAGGGGACGTTTCGCCTGAACGGCGAGCTGTGGCGGGGCGACGTGGAGGGAAGCCGTGTGCAGTACCAGAAGGGGGGTGCCCCGGCGAGCCCGCCGTCGATGCCGCCGCCCAGTCACCGGGATCGCTACCACGTGTCCCTGCACGATCTGCTCGCCGCGACCGAGGACTCGGAGCGGGCCCTGGCCGACGCCATCCTGCAGGAGGCCCAGGGCGGGTACGACGTGCCGGGCGCCGCCGGGACGCTTGGCTTTGGCGAGTACGCGAAGGGAGCGCTGAAGGAGACGCGCGCGGTCGAAGAGGCACGGGGGCGTGTGGAGGAGGCCCGGTCGCTGCACCGGGACCTGGAGCGCAAAGAGCGGTCGTTGCGGCGCCTCCGTCGCGAGCGGGACGAGGCCCGGGCGGCGGCCCGGCGACGAGAGGCCCTCGCGCAGGCCCTGGCGGTGGTGCAGGCGGAGCAGGAGCGCCGGGAGGCCGAACGGGCATTCAACGCGTTTCCGGAGGGCATGCAGGCCCTTCAAGGAGACGAGGCCGAGCGCCTCGAACGCCTCCGGGCCGACCGGGCGGACGCAGTCGAGAAACAGACGAACGCCACCGAGCAGCGGGCGGAGGCGGAGACGCGCATTGCCGAAAGCCGGCTGCCGGCGGAGGGACTCCCGGACGACGCCCTCGACACGCTCCGGACGGCCCTGCAGGAATGGGACGAGGCGCGGACGACCGTCGAGCAGGCGAAGCGCGAACGAGCCCGGGCGGCAGAGACGGAGGCGGCGGAGTGGGAACGCCTGTCGGGGGACGACAAAGAGGCGGCCGCCCAGGTCGACGGGCCGGAGGTCGACGCGGTCCAGTCGCTGGCCGAGGCCCGCCTGGAGGTGCGGGGGCGCGAGGAGGCGCTCGGCGCCCTGGAGCGGCAGTTTGGGGAAGCCGACCCCGAGACCAACCCGGAGCAGATTCGCCGTGGCGTTGAGCAGCTTGCGGAGTGGCTGCGAGAGCCGGCATCGGCTCCCGCTGAGGCGGGACGAGGGTGGATTCTGCGCTATGTGGTCCTTGCAGGGGCCATCGCCGTGGTTGCGCTGGGCGCCGTGCTCGGACTTGGTGGGGCGCTCCTGGGCTGGATCGTGGCCGGGGCGGGCGTCGTCGTGGCCGTCTCTGCGTACCTCGCCACCCGCTCGGCCGGCCCTGCGCCGGAGACCCGCCGGCCGGATCTGGAGCAACGCTTCGAGCGGCTCGACCTGCCCACGCCCCCAAGCTGGTCGGTTGATGCGGTTCACGCCCACCTCGACTCGCTCCTTCAAGACTGGACGGACGCGCGGCTGGAGGCGGCAAAGGCGCAGGAGTGGATGCGCCACGCCGACGAGGCGAGTACCATTGAGGATAAACAGGCGGAGTTGGAAGACCGCGAGGCCGAGCTCGTGGATCGGCTCCACGTAGACCCCGGCCTCGAGGCTCATTCGCTTCTTTGGTTCGTTCAGCGGCTGGGGGCCTGGCAGGAGGCGTGGACGAAGGTCACGGGGGCGGAGGAGAAGATTCGGGAGGCCGAGCGCCAGGCAGAGACGTGGCGGGACAAGGTGCAAGCGGTCGTTGAGCCGTACGAGGACGAAGACGTGGCGGACATCAGCGACGGCCAGGCGGCCCTGGAGCAACTTCGAGAGGACCAACGGGCCCTCGAGGCGGCCCATACCGACCGAGAAAACGCGCAGCAACGCCTCGACCAGGCGACGGCACAGGTTGAACGGATCGACGACGAGATCGAGACGCTGTTTGATCGGCTCGGGCTGGACGAGGGGAGCGACGAGACGGTTGGGGAGTGGTGCGCTCAGTTCGACGAGTACGAGGCCGCCGACGAGGCCCTGAGCCGGGCCGAGCGGTCCGTTGAGCTCGAGCGTGAGCGCCTCCACGAACTAGAGGGCTTCGAGGAATCAATGCTCGGGGCGACGGCCGATGAGCTGGAGCGGCGGAAGGACGAGGCGGACCGGCAGGCCGAGCAGGTTGACGACCTCTCCGACCAGATCAGCCGTATTCAACAGCAGGTCGAGGATGCGAAGACGGACCATGACCTTGAAGAGGCGCTCGCGGAGCACCAGTCGGCCCGCCAGGTGCTGCGGCGTCGGGGCCGTCGGGATCTGCGGCGGGTCGTCGGGCAGGCCCTGGCGGACGTCGTCCACGAACGCACCCGAAATCAGGACCTGCCGGCCGTCTTTTCCCGCGCCGACGAGCTCTTCCGGCAAATCACGAGCGACCGCTACCGCCTGGACCTGGACCGGGCGCAGAGCACGTTCCGCGTGGTGACGGACGCCGGGCGTGGGCTTGCGCTCCAGGAACTGTCGGGGGGCACCAAGGTCCAGCTTCTGCTCGCCGTCCGGATGGCCTTCGTCGAGACCCAAGAGCAGGGCATCCGGCCGCCCCTGGTGCTCGACGAGGCCCTGGCCAACAGCGACGACGGGAAGGCCGCCGCCATTATCGAGGCCGTCCACACGATCGCCGCCGAGGGGCGGCAGGTGTTCTACCTGACGGCACAGTCCGACGAGGTCGCAAAGTGGCGACGGCAGCTCGACGAAACCAAGACGGCACTTTCGATCCACACGCTGTCCGGGGCCGACGGGGGCGGCGCTGCGGTTAGGGACGTGAGTGGGGACGGTGCCCTCCGGCCGGGCCGGTCCACGTCGTCGGCGCTCCCGCCCCCCGACGAGCGCAGCCACGAGGCCCTTGAGCGTCACCTCGACGTCCCGGCCTGGCCCCCCCGGAATGACGTTGCGGAGCTGCACCTGTGGCACCTGACCGACGATGTGGATCTGCTGTGCCGTGCTGTGGACGCCTCCTATCGGCGGTGGGGACAGCTCGCCGGCCTCGCCGAGCGGGACGCCCTTTCGCTCATCGATCTGGATCCGGCACACTACCGGCGTCTAGAGGCGCTGGCCTGCGCGGTAGAGCACTGGGCCGCCGCGTGGCGCGTGGGACGCGGGACCCCCGTGGGGCGGCCCGCCCTGGAGGCGACGGACGCGGTGTCCGACACCTTCATCGACGAGGTCACCGTGCTGGCGGAGCGCGTCGGCGGGGAGGCCGCACGTATTCTCGACGGGTTGAGAAATGGTGCGGTCAAGCGCTTTCGCTCCGGCAAGGTGGACGAGCTGGAGGCCTATTTCCGGGCGGAGGGCCACCTGACGTCGGAGACGCAGCTGCCCCCGGAAGCATGGTGGCGCCGGGCCCTGGAGGCGGTGAGCGAAGACCTGGAGGCCGGTCGCATCCAGCGGGACGAGGTCGAGGCCGTGCTCCGTCGAATCTGTGATCGTGCGCCGACCCTCGAGGATGGGCCGCCTACGGAAACGAAAGGCGGGTCGAACTGACGACGTCCCCTGCATTCTCTCACGCTAAATGTACACGTATCTCGATGAATGACTCGACGTTCTCTGTCTCTTTGCTCCGTGGAACGACGGCGTTTCGCAGAGGCTTGCTCATGCTGGGCGTTCTGGCCGCGGCCGTCCTGCCTGCGGCGAGCATTGCGCAGGACGCCCCGCAGCCGGTCACCCCCCTGGACGGCACCCTCGAACGCGTAACGGTGCACGGGGCGAGCCTTGAGGGCAATCTGGTGGGGGACAGCCCCGATCGCCCGGTGTCGGTGTACCTGCCGCCGAGCTACGATACGTCGCCGGAGCGACAATACCCGGTGGTGTACGTGCTCCACGGCTTCACGAATTCCGACCGGGGCTGGTTTGGGTGGGAGGAGCACTTTGTAAACGTGCCCGCGGCGCTGGAGCGGGGCATGCAGGCCGGCACGGCGCGCGAAATGATTCTGGTCGTGCCCAACGCCTTTACGGCCTACGAGGGCAGCATGTACTCCAGCTCCGCCACGACGGGGGATTGGGAGACGTTCGTCGCGGAGGAGCTCGTCGACTACGTGGACCAGAACTATCGAACCCTCCCGGACCGAGACAGCCGGGGACTGGCCGGCCACTCGATGGGCGGGTACGGGACCCTCCGGATCGGGATGAAGCGGCCGGACGTGTTTTCGAGCCTATACGCCATGAGCCCGTGTTGCCTGCAGGCGCGCCTGGAGCCGGACAGTGCCGTCGTGGCCAAGGCCCGGGCCATCACGCACCCCGATCAGGTGCCGGAGGCCGACTTCCTGACGAAGATTGTCCTGGCATGGGCGGCGGCCTGGTCGCCGGACCCCAAAGACCCGCCCCTCTACCTCGACCTGCCGAGGGAGGACGGAGCCCTGCGGCCGGATGTGGTGGCCGAGTGGGCCGCCAACGCGCCCCTCGCGCTGATGCACCAGCACGTCCCGGAGCTGCGGCGGCTCACGGCCATCGGCCTAGATGCGGGCGCACAGGATCAGCCCATCGCCTCAAATACCCAGGCGTTTGCGGAGGGACTCGCGGAGTACGGCGTCGACCACACCGTCGAGATTTACGATCCGGGGACGCACGTCAGCCGGATCGACGCGCGGGTGGAGAACCACGCCCTTCCGTTTTTCTCGGATCGGCTCGCCTTTTCGGAGTAGCCCGTCCAGTCGATCGTCGGGAGTTCTGAATGGGTGTGTCTTTGGGGGGCGTCCCCGAAGAGTCCGGGCGCGCATCTCAGGGTGCCGTTCGCACTGCAGGCCGCCCTTGACGGTCGGGAGAACGTTCCGATTGTGTCTCTAGGGGCCAGAGAAGAGTGTCGTTGGTAGCGTATTTGAAAAATAAGGATGGCCCTTGCCGTTCACGTTCCGGGTGCCCCTGCTCGCATGGACCTCGCCGACCGACTCTCGATCCTTCAGGCCCGGGCCGATGGGCAGCATGCCGCCCTCGATTGCCAGAAAGAGACCGAAACCACGCTCCTCCTTTCCTTTTTCGACGCGCTCGGCCGGTTTTGCCCGGTGGTGCAGAACGTCCTGGACGAATTGATCGGAGAGGCCGAAGACGGGAGGGAGCCCCCCGCGGCCCGAGAGGAATCGCCGGCGCCACCGGACGGGACGGACGCGAATGAACGAAGGACATCCGGGGTCTTCGAGAAGGATATTGTGAAACGCGCCTTTGACGACCGTTAGGGGCCGGATCACGGTCCGAGACGGACCGAGGCGCGGCCGGCGAGGAAACAGCCCTCTCTGTATGGGCGTCCGAGGCCTTCCATTATGACAAACACTGGAAGGAGACGCTACTCGAACGAATCAGACCCTGCCCCGAATGATCGACTCGGACGTTAGTGTTCTTGGCTGCGGCTGGCTCGGCCGGCCGTTGGCCCAGCACCTCGTGGCCCAGGATGTGCGTGTACGCGGCTCGACCACCACTTCCGAGAAAGTCGACGCCCTGCGTGACGACGGCGTTGAGCCGTATCTCCTGACCCTCACCCCGGACCTCACCGGTGAAGACACGTCGGCGTTTTTTGAGTCCCCAATCCTTGTTCTCAACGTCCCCCCGTCCCGGACGGCCGACGACGCGGAAGCGTACTATCGTCGCCAGATCGATGCGGTGCGCGAGGCGGCCGCCGACGGGGCGGTCGAGTGGATCCTCTTTGCGAGTTCGACTGGGGTGTACCCGAACGTAGAACGGACGGTCACGGAGGCGGATCAGCCGCCGGGTCGGCCGGACGCGCTGCCGGGGGGACGGCGTTCGACGGGGCGCGCCGTGCTGGCCGCCGAGGAGAGCCTGATGAACGACCCGGCGTTCGCCACCACGATCGTGCGGTTCGGGGGGCTCTACGGGGGCGATCGGCACCCGGGGCGCTTTCTCGCAGGGCGGTCCGGTATCGGGCGGCCGGAGGCCCCGGTAAACCTGATCCACCAGGACGACTGCGTGGCCCTGCTCGCGACCCTCCTCGACCAGGACGTCCGGGGCGAGGTCTTCAACGCCTGTGCGGACGCCCACCCGACCCGCCAGGTCATCTATACCCGTGCGGCAGAAGCGCTTGGCCTTGAGCCCCCGACCTTCGACGAGTCGGACTCCACCACCGGAAAGCGCGTCGACAACCAGAAGGTCAAGGATCGGTGCGACTATCAGTTTCGTCACCCGGACCCCTTGGCCGATCTGGAGGCGTAGATCGGGGGCCAATGTGCCGCCTGTAACGATTCCACCACGCCTTCGGGCACAACCGTGCGAAGTTGATTTCGAGGCGGGGGCCCTGTTGTTTAAAGCTGATCTCAAAATCCCGGCAGAACGCCTTTTCGAGCCGGGCTGTCATCTTTTCTTCTCGCCACCGACACCCCAGGTGTATGCCTACCTCAACCAGCATCCACCCCATCCTCGACCAGGCGCCCGCCACCGAGTCATTCCGGAAGGCGACCCTGCACGGACTCCGAAAAGACCAGAAGCACATTCCTGCCAAGTTCCTCTACGACGAGCGAGGGTCGAAGCTCTTCGATAAGATCTGCGAGCTCGACGAGTACTATCCCACCCGCACGGAGATTGGGATCATGCGGGACCACGTGTCTGCCATGGCCGAGGCCATCGGGCCGGCGGCGCACCTCGTGGAGTACGGCAGCGGTAGCAGCCTGAAGACCCGCATCCTGCTGGAGCAGATGGGGGAGGACCTAGCGGCGTACGTACCGGTCGATATCTCGAAGAGCCACCTCCTCGAAAGTGCCGAGGCGCTCGCCGAAGACTACCCGGGAATCCCCATTCAGCCGGTGTGCGCGGACTACACGACCTCCTTCGAGCTTCCCGAGCCGCCGCGGTCGGCGCGTCGGACCGTGGGCTACTACCCGGGCTCCACGATCGGAAACTTTCCCCGGGATCAGGCCCGCGCATTTCTCGAACAGATCGCCGACACGGTCGGGCCCGAGGGCGGGCTGCTGATTGGCGTGGACCTGAAGAAGGACGTGGATGTGATGACGGCCGCCTACGACGACGCCGAGGGGGTGACGGCGGCCTTCAGCAAGAATCTGCTCCGCCGCATGAACCGGGAACTGGACGCCACCTTCGACCTGGATGCCTTCGAGCACCAGGTCCTCTGGAATGAGGAGCGCGGCTGTGTTGAGAGCCACCTCCGAAGCACAACTGCGCAGTCCGTAACCGTGGCCGACGAGTCGTTCACGTTCGACGAGGGTGAGACCATCCACACTGAAGACTCGCACAAGTACACGCTCGACGGCTTTGCGAGCCTTGCGGCCGAGACTGGGTTCGAAGTCGAGACGGTGTGGACGGACGACCGCTCGTACTTCAGTGTGCAGTACTGCACCACCCGCTCCGGCTCGGCGTGAATTTACGGGGCATCGGGGGGGCGTTGCCTTCGGGAACGGAACGAGTGGGCGGTGCGGCTCATCCGTATGGGCCCGGTCTGCCGCACTTCTGTTCACTCATCTCTCCGCCCGCCATGGCCCACGCATTTTTTCTAGGCGTCGACGTCACCCCCGCCGACGGGGACGGCGCCCCGGACGTTACCCACGCGCTGTTTGAGAAGTCGAAAGAGGACTCCGACGAGCCGGCAGCCTATCGGCTCAACCACATCCGTCACCACGCCGATGTGGAGTCGGCCGATGACCTTGCCGACCGCCTCCAGGGACTCGTGGCCGACCAGCCCTACATCGGCCGTACGAGTCTGATTGTTAACCGGGGGCCCGACTTCGGTGCGGCACTCGTGGAAGCCCTCGAAGACCGGGGACTCGATCCCGTCGCCGCGACCCTCACGGACGACGGCGGTGTGGCGGACGGGGCCCCCGATGAGATCGGGGTCCATCTCAAAGGCGGAGATGTCCTGCGTCGATTTGTGAACCTTCACCGCGAAGGGCGGCTCCACCTCGAGAATCATGCCACTGAGGCGGCGTCCCGGCTGGCCCGAGACGTGCAGTCCCTGTCCGAGCGGCTCGACGAGATCGACGGCGACATGGAGGCGCTCGGCGAGACGCAGACCGACGGCCTGTCGTTTGACCCAGGGGCCACGCACATCACGAGTGCTGTCCTTGCGGTGTGGCTCGGGTCGGAGCGGTCGTTCGATCCGTCCCAGCGCTTAAAAACCTCCCCCCAAACGGATGCCTCGTCGGACGCTGGGGCCTAGCACGAACCTCCATCCAGGCGTACAACTGGGAGGTTGTGCGTGCCCCCAATTCGCTTCCGCAGGAATCCTGTCCATCCACTTCCGTCCACTGCCCGTCTATCGCCCATGAGTCATCCCTGGCACGACATTTCTGTGGGGGAAGAAGCCCCCGACATGTTCAGTTGCATCATCGAAATCCCGCAGGGCTGCAAGGTCAAGTACGAACTGGACAAAGAGAGCGGGCTGCTTCGGGTGGACCGGATGCTCCACTCCTCGGTCGTCTATCCGGCCAACTACGGCTTCATCCCGCGCACCTACGCGGACGACGGAGACCCGCTCGACATGCTCGTGCTGGCACAGGAGAGCGTCGACCCGCTCAGCATCCTGCGTGCCCGTCCCATCGGGCTCATGAACATGCTCGATGACGACGAGGAGGACGCGAAGATCATCTGCATCCACCTGGACGACCCGGCCTTCAACGACTACTGGCACATCAAGGAGCTTCCCGACCATCGCCTGCGGGAGCTGCGCCGGTTCTTTCAGGACTACAAGGCCCTGGAGGACAAGACCGTGCAGGTAAAAGACTTCTTCGGGCCGGATCGGGCCAAAGGAGTGATCGACGGGGCGCTCAAACGATACGAGGACGAGATCGCCCCGAAGCGGAAAGAGTAATCCGCAAACGTTCGCGCGAGTCTGCAGGGCGCAAGGCCCTGTAAACATCGTCTGGCTGTGAGACGATGCGGGCTGGTCCTTTCTGATCCCGGTGGCGTCGGGGGGAGGGGGGGGCTGTTCAGGAGGCCCCTCAACGACGGCCGCATCGGCCTGCACTGTGGGGGCGACACGACCGGCGCGCCTCGTTTAGCGTGCTCAAGGGGGCACTAAGCGTCCTCAGATAGGCTGTGAGGGTGGAGGGGAAGCCGTACCTCGAAGACGCTTCCCGATTCGGGGCCAGGGCTACGGGCCGATACGGACCCCCCGTAGCGCTCCGCGATCGCGTTCACGATCGGAAGCCCCAGTCCCCCGCCGTCCGCGGTGTGCTCTGCCGCACTTGTCCGATAAAACCGGTCGAAGAGCCGTCTGGCGTCCTCGCCGTCGAATCCGATCCCGGAATCGGACACTCGAAGAATGCCCTCGCCGTCATCCTGGTCGATACACACCGAGACGACGCCTCCCGCTGGGGTATACTTCAGGGCGTTATCGAGGAGATGGTCGAGGATCAGGTCAAGATCCTCCGAGGACACCGGTGCTTCGACATCGGTCTTCCCGTGCCACTCAAGTTCGACGTCCTGCGCGTCCGCTTGGGAACGAGCGCGGTGGACCCGGGCCCGAGTGTGCTCCGTCACATTGAGGGGGGAGGGAGACGGGCGGCCGTCCCGGGCCTCGATGCGAGAGAGCGTCATCAGTTCATCGAGCAGCGATGAGAGGGTTTCGGTGTGCTGCTGAACGGTACGCAGTGCCGCCCGGTACTCGTCCTTTGAGCGTGGGCTGCGGAGGGTGACGTCGAGCTCGCTCTGGATGGCGGTGAGGGGGGTGAACATGTTATGGGCAGCGTCGGCCCGAAACCGACGCTCCCGCTGAAGAGCACTACGGAGCCGTTGCAGGAGCCCGTTCAGCGTCTCGGCCAGGTCGCTGAGTTCATCCTGCACGCCGAAATCTGTGGGGAGCGTACCGGTGGGCTGATCTTGCATCTCCCGTGCGGCCGCCGTCATTGACGCCACGGGCCGCAGGGCGCGTCGGGCGAGGCCGTATCCCGCAAGCATGGCAACGGCCACGCCGCCCCCGATTCCAAAAACGAGGAGCCACCGAAGGGTGTGCAGCTGGCGGTGAATGGGGGACTGGAGCTTGGTCACCTCCATCCAGGCGACGGGCGCCCCCACCCGAAGCGGTACGTACAGCGATCGCGCAGAGACATCTCCCCACCTGCGCGTTTCCAGGGTGGATGCAGACGTAGACGGCACCGAGGCGGGAAGGGACGGGCGCGCCCGGAACGACGCACTTGTCCGAATCACATCCCCGTCCTGGTCAAGCAATCGAACGTACGTCCCGCCGGTTGCCTGGAGCTCGTGCCTGGACGGCGACGGAAAGGGTGTCGTCTGATCCCCGTGGGCCTGGAGGTGAGTCCGGATTGCGTCGGCCTCCTCGCGGAGCCGCGCCTCCAGGTCCCGGTGCAGGCCCACGTGCACGCTCGTGTACAGCACCGCGACGACGAGGCCCAGCAGGACCAGCAGGCTCAGGCCGAACCAGAGGGTGAGCCGCGTGGAGATCGATAATCTAGAGAAAAGCGAGCGGATCACCATAGAAGCCTGTCGGGACTGCTGGGTTTGTCACGGACTCGGGGACGTTCTCGAGGTAGATCCCTGCTGGAGCGGACTCTTCATGTCATTGGGCGATGCTCGCCTGGGCTCATCGGTCACTTTATTCGTGCAGGGCCGAGAATGCGTACGGCGGCTGCCAGGCCGGGGGCGAGCAGGGAGGACTGAAACAGCCGGGCGGGCCCACTACGTGGAGTTACGAGCCGGGGGCGATTCGGCCGAGGAGGGCGTTATCTCCAGTCGATATCCGACCCCTCGTTCGGTCTCGATGTGTACGCGGGCGAGGGATTCGGCCGTGAGGTCTGCATCCTGGAGTGCCCGCCGGAGGCTCGAGATCGTCACGTCGATCGCGTTGGCCGTGACGTCGTGAAGGGACCCCCAGACCCGCTCGGCGATCGTCGATCGGGTAACCACTGTTTCCTTCTGCCGGAGCAGGAGCTCGAGCAACCGAAAGGCCTTCGGCCGTAGATCCAGGGGCTCTGCGCCGTAGCGGACGGTGCGACGGGCCGTATCCATGGTCAGCGCCCCGGCCTTCAGGTGCGTTTGCTGCGTGGTGGGCGAGGTCTCTTCCTGTTTGGCCCGGCGCGCGAGGGCACGGAGGCGGGCCAGCAGTTCCTCGAAGGAGAAGGGCTTCGTCAAGTAGTCGTCGGCGCCGGCATCCAGGCCGGCGACACGGTGGTCGATGTCTTGAAGGGCGGTGAGGAGAAGGACCGGCGTAGGGTCGCCCTCGCGTCGGAGCCGTTCGACGAGCGTGCGCCCGTCCATGCCGGGCAGCCGCCAGTCGACAATGAGCACGTCGTAGGGGCCAGCAAGGGCCTCGGTCAGGCCGCTCTCGCCGTTCGTCGTCCAATCGACAAGGTACCCTTCTTCTTCCAGGCCCCGCTTGATGGGACCCGCCACGTCCGCCTCGTCCTCGACGAACAGGAGCCGGTTGGAGGAGGGAGAGCCGCTTGGGGAAGACATACAACGTGTCGACAGAACGCCTTTGAGATTTTTCAGGTTGGCGACGATCTCCTAACAGCCGCCGATGCGTATGCTACAAATAGATTCAGCGGCTCTTTGGTTGAGTTCCTCCACTTGCTGAACGGATCCCCGCGCCTAGGCGGACGCTCCGGAGTGTTGTTCGTCCGCGGAAGGCAGGCTCAGGTCGGGTCGTCCTCTGCGCTCCGGTCTAGAGATACACGGCGAGGAACGCCGTCCGCCCACCGCGGAGGGAAGGCCCCGTGATCAATCGATCCGCGATTCCTCCATCACAGTGCCATTGCACCCGTGCGCCGCTCCGTTTTCACGTTGTCTGGAGTCGTCCTGGGGCTCCTCGTGGGGGCTGTTGCCGTGCTGCCGGCGTGGTCGCAGCCGACGGACGCCGGCTCGCGTGTGAAGCGCGTGGCGAGCACGCTCGACGGCGGACCATCTGTCAGAGAGGTGGTGTCGGAACCGCCGCCGGACTCGCTCCGGACCGTCAGCCTGTATGAGGCGCTGCGTCTCTTCCAGAAAAACAACCTGTCACTGCGGCGGGCGCAGTCTGAGGCGCGAGTGCTTCGGGGCACAGCCCGGCAGGCGAAGGCCTACCCGAATCCGGTCCTCCAGGCCACGTACGAGCCCGTCTGGCGAGACGGCACGCGCCAGTCGGAAACGTACCTTAATCTCAACCAGCAGCTTGAGTGGAGCGGCCGCTCCGCCCGGATCGCCGCCGCGCAGAAGCGGGCGGCGGCCGCTCGAGCCCGGGCCGCAACGGACAGTGCTCGGCTGGCCCTGCAGGTGACGCAGGCGTACGTGAAGGCCGCCACCGCGGAGACGCGCGTCCGGCGGCTGCGGCAGGTGACGCGTGTCTTCCGGCGGGCTGACTCCAGCATGGCCGAGCGGGAAATGGGGGGAGACGCATCCGGCTACGCCGTGCGCCGGGTCCGCCTCGAGCGGGCGCGGTACGAGCAGCGCCTGGCCGCGGCCCGTCTCGACGTCGAAAGCGCACACCGACAACTCGCCCTCCTCATTCTTCCGAGCAGTGCGCCTGCGGTGGCGGCCGCGTCGCTTCCCACATCGGTCCCGCCCCCTGTGTCTGAACGGAAGGCCCTCCGCACGGCACAGCGGCAGCGCCCCGAATTGCGCCGCCGCCGCTCCGAGATTGACGCCCAGAAGGCCGCCCGCCGGGCTGCCCGACGGGAAGTGTGGCCGGACCCGTCCGTGACGGCCGGGTACAAACGGCAGTCCGACGGTTTCGAGGGCGTATTCCTGGGCGTCGGGGTCCCCCTTCCCCTTTTTGATCGCAACCGGGGCGCCGCCGAGGCCGAGTCTGCCCGGTTGGAAACGGCCCGCACCCAGAAGACCCTTGCCCGCCGTGAGATTCGAACCGAGGTGCGCCGGGCCCATGACGCGTACGCCTCTGCCCGTCGCCAATTTCAGCTCGTCGGGGGAGATCTGCTGACGGGGGGCGACGACCTGCTCCGCATCGCCCAAACCAGCTACGACGAGGGCGAGATGTCCCTCGTCGAGCTCCTCGACGCCGCGAGTGCCTACCGCGATGCCCGCCTGAAAACCATCGACCTTCGGAAAGCGCTCTGGGCCCGCTACTTCACGCTTCTTCGCGCGATGGGACGGCCCCTCGCGCTGCCGTAATTGGCTCTTTCCCCAACGTCCTTCTTCAACCACGACCACTCGACGCCATGGATCGCCGCTGGACCTCCTCGCTCTTCACTGCCCTTCTGGCCCTGCTGCTCATCCTCACGCTTCCCGCCTGTGGGGGGGACAGTGAGAGCGGCCACTCGCACGGCGAGGACTCCCACACGCACGCCGAGGGGAACGAGCAGAGCCACGAAGGGGGCAGCCACGCCGACACTGCCGAGACTCGCCTCGATACGTCCGGCATGGATGCCGACAGCACACAGGGACAAGAGGGCGACCACGGGCACGGGGATGGCAGTCACTCCCACGGCGACGAGGACCACTCCCACGAATAGAGGTGCGACTGCACCATGCCGATGCTCTCTGTCCGCAACTGTTTTCAGTCCATGCCTCCTGCTTCCCGCCTGGCGCTTGTCGTCCTGCTCGGCACCGGCGCGCTCCTTCTCGGCTGCGGAGATGACTCCCCCGGCGGCCATTCGCATGGTGGGGACGCACCCGGCCACTCCGCGGCGCAGTCTGCGGAGGGGCACGATCACGGAAGCGGGATCACCACGACCGTATGGTCGGAGGCGGTCGAGATTTTTGCCGAGTACCCCACGATGGTAGCGGGCGAGACGAGCGCCCCCTGGGCCGTTCACGTGACGGGGCTCGATGGCTACCGTCCGCTTACGGAAGGCACCCTGACCTTGCGCTTCCGCCGGCCGGACGGGGCGGCGTACGTGCACGAGGCCGATGCACCGTCGGACCCCGGCATCTTCGCACCCCAGCCCACGATTCCGGAGGCCGGGACGTTTCGCCTCTTTCTGATTGTGGACGGACCGCAGATGCAGGACACGGTCGAGGTTGGCGACGTGACGGTCTACGAGCGTGCGTCGGACGCTCCCGCCCCGGACGAACGTACGGCGGAAATTTCGTACCTCAAAGAGCAGCAATGGGACACGGCGTTTGGCGTTGCGCAGGCCCAGAAGCGGTCGCTCCAGCGATCCATTGAGGCGTCGGGGACGGTCGAGCCGGTGCCCGGACAGTACGCAAAGGTATCGGCTCCGGTCAGTGGCCTCACGCCGGCGGCGGCCAACCTGGAGATGCCGGCCCCGGGCGATCGGGTCCGCGAGGGAGAGCGACTCGCGCTCCTGAGCCCGTCGGGGGGCGAGGGCTCCTACGCCGACCTGAAGGGCCGGGTCGAGCGACTGGAGCGGGAAGTGCGCCGGACCGAGCGGCTCGTGGCGGCGGAGGCCATCCCTGAAAAACGGCTCGTCGAGGCGCGGCACGACCTGGAGCGGGTCCGGGCCGCCCTCGAATCCATGGGAGAGCCCGGCGGCGCACGGGCCGCACGGGCGTCCTCCTCGTCTGGGGCGGACGCAAGCTTTGACTACCGACTGCGCGCCCCAATCGAGGGGCGGGTCCACGAGCGGCACCTGGCCCCTGGGAGCCGCGTGGCGGTGGGAGAGGTCCTGTACACCATCGTCGACCTCAGCCGCGTCTGGGTGCGCGTCCGGGTCCCTGCCGAGCACGCCTCAGACCTCCAGCGCGTCTCCGGGGGCCTCTTCACCGCTGGGGGCGGCGAGACGACCCACCGGGCACGCCGGGTCGTCTCTACCGGTGCCGCCATTGACCCAGACACGCGGACCCTGCCGGTTCGCCTGGAGGCCCGAAATCCGGACGGCCGGCTCAAAATTGGCATGATGGCCAACGCCCGTCTTCTACTCGACGACCGCGAGACCGGCGTCACGATTCCGAACGAGGCGATTCAAACCGAAGACGGTGCGCCGGTGGCCTACGTGCAAACCGGCGGCGAGTCGTTTGAGCGCCGGTCCCTGCGACTCGGCCCCACGGACGGGACGCACACGCACGTGGGGCGAGGTGTCCAGGAAGGGGAGCACGTCGTGACGGCGGGCGCCTATCAGGTGTACCTGGCGTCGCTGGGCAGCAGCGAGACCGCCGGGCACGGGCACGCGCACTAGGTCTGGAAGACTGAACGCTTGACGGGCAGGGAGGAGCGGGCACCCGGACCGAGGGTGAATTCCTCTACTCCCGTCCGAGCGCCCACCCATCTACCCCTTCCACACACGCAGACGCAGAATGCTCGATCGCACGATCCAGTGGGCGCTCACCAACCGGCTGACGACGCTCGTCGTGGCTGCGCTGCTGCTCGTGGCGGGCGGGTACGCGGCCCTCACGATGCCGGTGGACGTGTTTCCGGACCTGACGGCCCCGCAGGTGACGGTGGTCACCGAGTCGCACGGCATGGCCCCGGAGGAGGTCGAAACGCTGGTGACCCGTCCGGTCGAGTCGGTGGTAAACGGAGCGGCCCGTGTGCGGCGTGTGCGGTCGAGTTCGGCGCAGGGGTACTCGATCGTGCGGGTCGAGTTCGAGTGGGGGACCGACATCTACCAGGCCCGCCAGATCGTCAGTGAGAAGCTCCAACTCGTCGGCGGGCAGCTTCCGGACGGTGTGGACGCGCCGGTGATGGCCCCCATCACGTCCATCATGGGCGAAATTCTGCTCGTTGGCCTCACCAGCGACGAGCACTCGATGCGCGAGGTCCGCGCCGCGGCGGATCAGACTCTTCGCCGGCGACTGCTCGCCGTCGATGGGGTGGCCCAGGTGATTCCGCACGGCGGCGAGGTCAAAGCCTACCAGGTGATCATCGACCAGGAGCGGATGCGCACGCTCGATGTTTCCCTTGCGGAGGTGCGGGCGGCGGCGGAGGGGGGCAATGAAAATGCGGCTGGAGGGGTCTATCAGCAGGATGGCCGCGAGGTGCTGATTCGGGGCATCGGGCGGACCAACGAGGTACAAGAGATCAGGGCCACCGTCGTTGCGAGCCGCGACGGCGCCCCCATTCGTCTTCGTGACGTCGCCGAGGTAAGGGTGGGAACGCAGCGTCCGATCCTCGGCACGGGATCGGTCAACGGCGAGCCGGCCGTTGTTGTCTCGATCCAGAAGCAGCCCGGCGCCAACACCCTGGACCTGACCGAGCGCGTGTCCGGTGAGCTGGACCAAATTCAGGGCCAACTCCCCTCGGGCATGGAGGTCAACCGGTCGATCTTCCGGCAGGCGGATTTCATTGCCCTGGCCGTGGGCAACGTCATTGAGGCGCTTCGGGACGGGGCCTTGCTCGTGATTCTCGTCCTGTTCCTGTTTCTCTGGAACGTGCGCACGACGGCCATCTCGGTGCTCGCCATTCCGCTGTCCCTGTCGGTCGCGCTGCTGGTGATGTACGGCCTCGGCATCACCATCAACACCATGACGCTCGGGGGGCTGGCCATTGCGATCGGGGCGCTCGTCGACGACGCGATCATCGACGTGGAGAACGTCTTCCGGCGGCTGAAGGAGAATGCCCAACGGCCAGACGAAGAGACGCGGCCCGTGCTCCGGGTGGTCTACGAGGCGTCGATGGAGGTTCGGGGGCCCATCCTGAACGCCACGCTCATTATCAGTGTCGTCTTCGTCCCGCTCTTCTTTCTTTCAGGAATCCAGGGACGGCTCCTCCAGCCCCTCGGCCTGGCCTACATCGTTGCGATTCTCGCCTCCCTCTTCGTGGCGGTCACGGTCACGCCCGTGCTGTGCTACTTCCTCCTTCCGACGTCCTCGACGGTGCAGGATGGGGAGGACACGTGGCTCGTCCAACGCCTTCATCGTACCTACCGCAGGACGCTGGACTGGGCACTGGGCCATTCCCGAATCGTGATTGGCGGCGCCGTGCTGCTTCTGGTCGCCACGCTCGCTACGCTTCCCCTCCTGGGGCGCGGCTTCCTGCCGGACTTTCAAGAGGGGACGCTCGTGATCAGCGCGGTGACGGCGCCGGGCACGGGCCTGCAGGCCTCGACCGACATCGCCCGAGGGATCGAAGGGCGTCTCTTGGAGCACCCGGCGGTCACGGCAACCTCTCGTCGGACCGGACGGGCCGAGCTCAGTGCCCACGCACAGGGCGCCAACGGGTCGGAGATTGACGTCCAGGTGGATCTCTCGGTGATGGAAATGAGCGAGGTGACCGCCGACGTGCGCGCGGCGCTGGCCTCCATCCCGGGCACCAACATCACGATCGGCCAGCCCATCGGGCACCGCATCGACCACATGCTGTCGGGCACCCGCACGGACATTGCCCTCAAGATCTTTGGGCCGGATCTCTATGAGCTTCGGGACCTCGCGGAGCGGGTGCGCACGGCCGTTCAGGGCACGCCGGGGCTCGCGGACCTCTCGGTCGAGCAGCAGGCCGACGTGTCTCAGCTTCGCATCTACCCGAAGCGTCAAGAGATGGCTGCGTACGGCGTCACGCCCGGTCGGCTCAACCACACCCTCGAATCCCTTCTGGGGGGCGAGACGGTCTCTCAGATCCGCGAGGGGCAGCAGACCTTCGGCCTCACCCTGCGCCTTGATTCGGCCCGGCGAGCAGGGGCCGGGTCCATCCGAAATGTCCTCGTCAATACGCCGGCAGGGCCGCGGGTGCCGGTTTCCCGTCTGGCCACGGTGCGGCATGAGCGGGGGCCAAACACCATCAGCCGGGAGGACGTGCAGCGCACGATCGTCGTTTCGGCCAACACGAGCGGGCGGGACGTGGGGAGTGTCGTGGGCGACCTGCGGCAGCGCATCGAAGGGCAGGTCGAGATGCCCGACCGCTACTACTACGAAATTGGCGGGCAGTACGAGAGCGCCCAGCAGGCATCCCGGACGATCGGGGGGCTTTCACTGGCCGTGCTCCTGGTTGTGTTTCTGCTGCTCTACCAGGAGTTTGGGAGCGCCCGGGCCGCCGGGCTCGTGCTGGTCAACCTGCCCCTTGCCCTCACCGGGGGCGTCGCCGCGCTCTTTCTGTTCCTGGACGGGACCCTCGACATCGCGGCGATGGTGGGGTTCGTGACGCTCTTCGGCATCGCGGTGCGAAACGGCATTCTTCTCGTGAGCCACTACCTCAATCTCCTCACGGACGACGCGTCGCTCCGAAAGGCCGTGGTCCAGGGCTCGATGGAACGGCTCAATCCCATCCTTATGACTGCGCTCACGGCGGGCCTTGCCTTGATTCCGCTTGCGCTGGGGGGCGGGGAGCCAGGGAAAGAGATTCAGACTCCCCTCGCGATCGTGACGATCGGCGGGCTCCTCACCTCGACGGTCCTCAACATGTTCGTCGTGCCCGTGCTCTTTGACCAGTTTGGCAGCCGGGACGCGTTTCGGGCCGAAGGCGAGGAGGCCTCCCTCGGCCCGGAGTGAGAAGCCGTCTGTTCTCTTTGAAGCGCGAAATGCCAGGAGGGAATTTGAGCGTGATCGGAACGCTCGTCCCGATGTTTGGGCCGACCCGGATCCCGGTCTCCGCCAGACGTTCATGCCGCGCCAGGCCGCGCCGGTGCGGAGGGCTGGCTGAGAGCCCCGGCACGGCGGAGCGCCTACAGCGCAATGCCCACGCCTGCACTCACGGTGTTGTTGCTGGCCAGGGCGTAGTCGACGTTGAGCTGAATGACGGCGAGGGTGACGGACACGCCCGCCAGGGCCCGGACGCTGTTCGAGGCGTCCTGGTCGAACGACACGGTAGACGTGCCGGCGTCCGTCTCGAACGTGTAGCCCACGTCGACCCCGAACTGCTCGTATTGCAGGCCGCCGTAGAACGTGATGGGGGCGACGGGGACGCTTTTGCTCACCTGCGCGTTGAGGGCCCAGCCGGAGGCGTCCACAATCTCGCCGGGGTTGGCGCTGTCGTCGGCGCCGGAGAGGGACAGGCTCTGCCACGTGCCCTGCACGGCGAGGTTCACGGGCGAGAGGGGGATGTACTGGCTGAGGCTGTGCCGCACGGAGAGGCCGAAGAGGGAGACGGAGCCGTAGTCGCTGATGCTCGTCTCCGGAAGGAAGCGGACCTGGGCGTCCGTTCCCAAGACCGTGCCGGCGCCAATCTGGGGCACCGCGAGGGGGGCGATGGGAGTGTCCAACAGTCCAGAGGGAAGGGAGGCAGATCCCACCTTCTGTCCGTCCTCATTAAGAATTTCCGCTTCCCCGGAGAAATTCTTGTCACCAAAGACCGTGGGAAGATCCGTATTTTCTGGATAGTCGATTGTGAAGGTATTCCCACCGGATTTGAACTCGTCGTCCTCCTGGCTTTGAAACGAGTCTTGCAGTCCAGAGGTGAGGGCGCCCGTGCCGGCCACGCCGACGTAGACGTCAATCACGGGGATGATGCCCTCGCCGCCGACCTCCGCGGTGCGGAAGAGCCCGGCGTTCAGGTTGGCCCCGAGGGCGTCGGTGACCGGCTGCGTATAGCTGTCGGCGTACTGCTGGCCGATGCTGCTTAGGGCATTGCCGAGCTCGTCTGTGTCCTGGGCCTGGCTCGGCGGGACGATCAGGAACGCGAGGGCGATCAGGAGCGGAAGGAGGCGGATGTGGAGGCTGTGCATAGGAGGAGAGGGATTGAGAACAAGAAGCGCGTTGCAGAAAGAAATATTGAAGCAAGCGCCATGCCGCGGGACTACGATGCCGCCGTCTCCCGGTCGGAGAGTTGGTCGGAATGTGTGTAGGCCCTAAGGCGGTCTCGGTCGTGGGGCGGGGTGAGCATGCTCACCGCGACAAAGACGACCACGTTCGCGACGAGTCCGTAGATGCCTTCGTGCAGGGGGAAGGGGCGAAGGGAGGGGGCCACGAGGAAGACGGTGTTCACCCCGATGCCCGTCAGCAGGCCCGCCAGCGCGCCAGCGCCGGTGGCGCGGGGCCAGTAGAAGGCCGCGAAGATGAGCGGGAAGATCTGCGCGACCCCCCCGTAGGCCCCAAGCAGGAGCGCCACGATGCCGACCTCTGAGAAGACCGCGAAGTAGTAGGCCGTGGCGCTCGTGGCGACGACGAGCCCGCGAATCCACTGGCGCTGCCGGGTGTCGCTCATGGGGGCGGAGAGCATCGGCTTGATGCCATCGCGCAGCCCAATGGAGGCGGCGGCGTGCAGGATTGCGTCCCCCGACGACATGGAGGCGGCCAGCGCCCCCGCACACACGAGCCCCACCAGGACGGGCGACAGCTCGATCTGAGTGAGCAGGTGCGGGACGATCGTATCGGGCGGCGCGACCCCCGGAAACGCCAGCACGCCCGCGAACCCGATCAGCAGGATGGGCACGAGGAACAGCTGGAAGGTGGGGTACAGGACCACCGTCAGCTTGAGGGTGCGGTCGCTCTTGGCCGTGAAGGCGCGCATGAAGAGGTGCGGCCACATCGAGAAGCCGACGGCCGATACGATGACGGCCGAGCTGTAGCCCGCCCAGCTCCAGGGCGACCCGTCCGCCGCGAGGCCTGGGACATTGAGCATGGCCGCCTTGTCGCTCGCCGCGATCGCCTCAAACATGGGCTGGATGCCCCCGTGCAGCGTCTCCGGCAGGTAGAGGCCCAAGAACCAGGCGACGGCCATCATGAAGAGGCCCTGCACCGTGTTCGTCCACCCAATCGCCATCATGCCGCTGGCGAAGACGTAGACCAGCACCACGCCGTAGGCCACGAGCGCCCCGAGCCACCGGGGCACGACCCCGTCGGAGATGGTCGACAACAGCAGTCCCGCCCCCTTCATTTGGAGGGTCAGGTAGGGCACGAACGCGACGACGCTGAGCGCAGCCAGCACCACCGAGAGCGTGCGGCTGTCGTACCGGTGGGCCAGCATCTCGGCCTGGGTGACGAACCCGAACGCCTCGCCAACCTGCCGGGCCCGTGGCCCGAGAAAGTAGAAGGGCACCATGCCCACCGTGCCGTAGGCGATGATGTAGAAGGCCGCCGCGCCCCGCGAGTAGGCCCAGCCAGGGGCGCCCAGAAACGCAAACGAGGAGAAGACCGAGGCCCCGAGCACGAAGTAGAGCACAACCACGCCCAGCGTCCGGTCGCCCGCCACGTACCCGTCTACGCTGGCAGAGACCGTGCGCCCCGACCAGACGCCGAGGCCCAGTACCAGGACGAGGTAGAGGCCACAGATGGAGAGAATGATGGCCCACTCGGGCATGACGGGGGGCGGCAAAAACCAGAGGGACGCGTGCGGACCTTAGTCCGCCGGACCGGGCTCGTCGGTACGGTACAGGAGCACTAGGGCGACGAACATAACGACGAGCCAGCCCACCGTCCAGGCGAACGAGAAGGGGAGGCCGAAGAGGTAGGGCGTCAGGTCTACCGCCAGCGGGTAGACGGGCCAGACGAGGGACAGTCCCGAGAGGACGCTCACGACGAGAAACGCCCACAGGGCGGAACGCCGGGACTCATCTGCGAGGCCAGGAATCACAAGTCCCTGGGGCATGTCGTCGGTCCGGTCCTCCATGGGCCTCGGTGGGATGCCGCGAGTGTGGACAACAGGGAGTCAGCGCCGGTCGGAAACGACGGCGTCTCCGTCAGGGGAGAGTCGGGCAGAGGCCCGGTGGGCAGATGGGGTGGAGCGGGCATCCTCCGTAGGCGGCGCCGTGAAGCCGGCGTCGGACCGCTCGTGGTGCGGGTCGCCCCCACCCCGGCAGGAGTAGACGACGGAGGCGAGGAGCAGAAGAGAGACGGCACCGATGGCGAGGCTAAAGACCCCGGCGGCGAGTGTGCGCTTCATGGGCGAGCGAGGCGGTGAACGAAAACGGCGGTGACGAACGGGAGGCCCATCAGAATGGCACTTCATCCTGACTGTCCTCGTACTCAGACTCGTGCCTAGTGGTCTGGATGTCAATGCCCTCCGCTGAAAAGCCGAAGAGGTCTTCCGGGGCGAAGACGAGACGGAAGTCGTGCTCGTCGAAAAACGGCTCGAACTTGCTCGCAAACTCGTCGAGTCGTTTCAGGTAGTAGGCAGTGTTTTCGTCCGGGTCCTCGGGGTCCCACTCCTCGGCCCGCCTGCAGTGCTTGAAGGCCGTGACGTTGGCGTCATCGCCGGTGATGTAGTATGTGATGCGGTCGCCCTTCTTCACGGGTTTGTCCGTGTGACTCTGCTTCTTTCTTGCGAGTTCGTAGGTGGCGGCCCGTGGGCGTTGGCCCTCGTTCACGTCGGCCTCGTACTGCTCCAGGGTGTCCTTCAGTGTCTCGGTGCGGGCGAAGCTCTCCACGCTCTCCCAGTCGCTGTTGACGATTTTGTCGCGAGTATCCACGTAGAGCTCGTGCAGCCCCTCCACGTCGTGGTTGAGGAGGCGGCGGATGGCCTTCCGGACGAAGTCACGCCCGAACGGCTCATTGGAGCGAGAGATGAGGGAGGAGCCCTTAAACTTCAACTCGTCGTCGTAGGTGAAGAGGGCGTAGTTTTTCTTCTTGTACGAGAGCATCTTCTTGTACCGCCCGTCGAACCCGACGCGGATGCCCTGCGGCATGGCCTCCGTCAGGTTCACGGTGTAGTCGATCTCGGCCTGCTCCCCCCGCACGTCCTCGGGGGGCACGAACAGGACCCCGTCCGTGTCGACCTCGATCACGGTGCCGCCGCGCTCCTGAATCTCGTCGATCAACTGCCGCAGAATCTTCTGCCCCGTGCGCGCCACGCGATCGGCCTCTTCGAAGTCGTTGAAGGCCGAGAGCCCGAAGCCGAGAAGGCCGTAGAAGCTGTTGATGAGAACCTTGTAGGAGGACTGCCGCGCGTCGAGCTCGCTGCGCACCTCCTCCTCCTCGGCGTTGCGCATGTCCTCCTTCGTCTCCAGGCGCAGGTCCGTGAGCCGCTCCAGGAGCTGCGGAAAGAGGTCCAGCGTGTCGCCGGACGGCTGCACGTCGTAGTTGAGCATGATGGACGGGTACAGGCTCTCCACGTCGGCGTAAACGATGGGGCCCATGACGCCCGTGATGAAAATGTCGGTGTAGCCGCCCATCGACTGGCTGCCCCATTCGCTGCGGGGGAGGGCGTGGTGCTGACGCAGGTACTCCCGGACGAAGAGGCTCTCGATCTTGCCCGCGGGGCCGCGCCGTGCCGACGAGCCGTAAGTCATCGGGAGCATTTGGGCGAGGTAGAAGGTGGAGCCGGAGAGGTGGCCGGCCAGCCGTTTCGTCTCGGTCACGTCGTCGAGCGCGTACTCCAGTAGCGTCGCCCGGTCGGTGCGCCAAGCCGTCGAGATCTCGGCCCCTTCGATGTAGGTGCGTTCCTCGGGGGCGAGGCCGAAGTAGCGGGCGGCCGTTTTGAGGCTGTAGTCCGGGAGGTCGCGGCTGAACACGTCGAACGACATCACCTGGAAGTAGGTGTCGATGACGTGGCGCCCCACGATGTCGACGGCCGGGTAGTCCACCGTCCGCTCCGCGAAGCGCATGCTAGAGTCGTATGTGCGGGGGACCGACCCGTCGCGCCCGATGGCAAAGTCAACGCCGTGCAGGGCGCACCGATCGAGGAGGTAGGCGAGGTCAAACTCGAAGATGTTGTGGCCCTCGATCACGTCCGGATTCCGCTCCTGGACGACGTAGACGAGCTCCTGGAGCAGCTGCTCCTCCCCGATCCCGTCGCGGAGGTGCAGCACCTCGTCCCAGCCCCGGTTGTCGGAGAGGGCAACGATAATCACCTTGTCGTCGGGGCGGTCGGCGTTCGGGAAACTGTCCTCGGAGTACACCTCAATGTCGAGCTGTAGGCGGTGCAGGTCGTCCAGCGTCATACCGAGGAGGCACGACCGCCCGGTCTGCATGAGGTACTGCTGGGCGGGAGACCCGACCCGGTAGAGCTCGTCGGGCTGCTGCTGATCGCTGTCCGACCGATTCTCGACCTGCCGGATGGCGTCCCAGTAGTCGCTCCACGTCTCGAAGGTGAGCAGGTACTGATAAAAATTGTCGCCGCTCAGCGGGGTGGCCGTGTGGACGTCCCCGCCCCGGTACCGATCCGCGAGCAGCGAGAAGTCGGAGAGGAAGAAAAACGGGAAGAAGGTGTCCTCCTGCTCGTGGATCGTGGCAAAGTCCTCTGATCGCTGGTAGACGCGCACCCGAGCGGGCTCGTCCGACGGACGGTCCATCATCGGATGGACGTCCACGAGGCGAGGCATCGGGTCCTTTCCAAACAGGGCCGTGTCCGCCGCCGACTGGGTCGCGTCGACGGGGGCAGGAGTGGTAACGTCCGGCGGAGGCGGCATCGGACCGTGGACGTTCTGTCGTGGAGTGTATGAGAAGTCGGGCTGTGGGCCCGAGAACATTGTCTGGTTCAAGGGCCAAAGGGAAACTGGGGGCGGCTGGCAAATGCCCTAGACCCTTGACGAGACTAGCGTCTCCTTCGTGAACAGGTAGAAGTCACGTAAAGGAATACCGTAGTCTGCACGGGACATCGTCTGTCTAGATCCCAAATATTCCGGCGAGGTTTCGAGAACGTATCCCGCCGGCCGTTCCGGAAGAACTTCGGAGAGCGCCGAGAGCCTACTCTCGCGCGGCACGTCGGCCGTGTTCGCAAGGGGAGTGTCGGATTTCCCGTTGCCCCGCCGTGGTCCGCGGTTCTCGGAGGAAGAATTCGTTACGGAAGCGCGCGATCAAGTGAAGGGGCGGTCTGTACCTCTTCAGGCATCCGGCTCTTTGCCAATAGAAGAGGTCCTCATGCCTGACTCCCCCGCGCCCCCGGCCTCCATCGCCGAGGCCATCGCCCGAGTCACCCGTTTCCGCGAGGCTCGTGACTGGGACAAGTACCACACGCCACGGCACCTCTCACGGGCCGTGTCGGTGGAGGCCAGTGAACTGGAGGAGGAGTTTCTGTGGAAGGACGCCAGTGACGTCGCGGAGCATCTCCGGTCCGACGAGGGCCGGGAGGCGGTTAAGGACGAGGTGGGGGATGTGCTGATCTCAATTCTCCTCTTCTGCGAGCGGACGGGAATCGACCCGCTGGAGGCGCTCGGGTCGAAATTGGAGAAGACAAAGGAGAAGTACCCGGTGGAAGATGCCTAACTGCAGGCCGTCACCCGCGGGGCTGTGTCCTACGTGGTGCCGAATCCCTTCCGAATCTCGTCGAAGGTCTTTTCGATGATGCGCTCGTCGATGCCGTCGTAGATCGCGCTCATGAGCTGAATGGTGTTCTGGGCAGCGTCCTCGAACACGAACCGCGGCGCGGCGAAGTCGCACCGCACGAAGTGAGGAGGGCTCCCGCCCCCGTACACAAGGGTACAGGTGTCGAAGGTGCAGTCCTCAAAACGCTTCCCGTCGAGCACGACACGTTCACTCGCAAAGCTCTGGCCGACCACGTCCTCGCGGCCCGATCCTTCACGGTCCGGCTGGGACTGATCTTGAGACCTGTCGTGTCCATTTTGCTTTGCCATGGTGGCGGTGCGTCTGACCTAAAGTGATCGCGGTACACCCCTGCACGTTCTTTCCGGTGTTTGAGTTCGGACCCCGGCCCGTCGGCCGCCCTGGTGCTGGTGGGGTTAGTGCCAGCGGGGGGAAGTGGTTGCCCGCCGGCTGTGCACGACGCCACGATTGCGGGCGACACGTCGGTCAGGGTCAGGGACCGCCCAGATCGAAAGCACTGACCGGAACGGCAGGGCCACCGAAGTAGAGGTGTCCTGCTTCGTGCGGCCGCACTCGTCTCCACCTGGCCGACGACCGTCCAAACGCACCGTCGAGCCCCGCTCCCTGCCTCGCGGGACCAACATCCACGAATCTTCCGATACGGTAAATCCGTCGCGAGAGTCCTACTGCGGGAAACTGTACGGACGACGCTGCGTGGCGGAATGCCCCTCAAAAATTAGTCTCCGACTCTCTTTGTCGGTCTGATTCCCATCAACCCCATCCCGCTTCCCTACATGCTTGACCCCAGTCTTCCCGACGCATTCGCCCGCCACCTCCTGACGACCGTGGCCGACCACTCCTTCAATGCCCTCACCATTACCCGCGCGTCCGGTGCGGAGGAGCCCGGCGAGATCGTGTACGTCAATGACGCCTTCGTCGACCTGACGGGCTACGAGGCCGAAGAAGTGATTGGCGAGACCCCTGGGGTGCTGCAGGGGCCGAAAACCGAGCAGGAGGTCCTGGACCGCCTCGGCCAGAAACTTGGGGCTGGGGAGGTTTTTCACGGTCGGGCGACCAACTACCGGAAGGACGGCTCCGAGTTTACGATGGAGTGGAAGGTCATTCCCGTCACCGAGAGTGAGGTGGACGCGGACGAAGAGAGCACCGATGAGACCCTGGACGGCGATTCCATCTATCACGTCGCGGTGCAGCGTGAGGCGCCGAGCACCTAGGACGGCCGCACAGCCTGGCCAGTGCTGGGAAGGGGTTACTCCTCGTACCGCTGGCGCACAGAGTCGGCGCTCAGGACTGTCAAGACGGCTTCCTGCACCCTTGCACGCCCGACTGCCGTTTCCAAGTCCGCGACGGTCGGCCCGGCGCCGGAGGTGTCCCGGTCATGATCGATCGGGTCCCGCCGGTCGGCGTGGGCCGCGAACCAGTAGGTCACCGCTCCCTGGAGCTTCGGAATCGGAATGCACGTTTCCTCCTCGCCGTCTCGGATGTAGGCGAGGTCGTAGTACCCGTCGGTCATGTTTCCCTTCGGGGTCTTTGGGCGCTCTCGAATCGAAAGCGAGCACGTGACGCTCGGAAAGTATTCGTGGAGCGCGAGGGCGAAGGCCGCGTTGGCCGCGGCGTAGTTGCCCCCATTTTTGGCTTTCTCGGCGAAGGCGATCAGGTCCTCCGCGCCACGGGGAACCGGCATCGCGGCCGGCTCCGACATCAGGGAAGCGTGGCCCTGCAGGCGCGCCTCGTCCCGACGCTCAACGGCAATGAGGCGATCCCGCGGCTCGCGGAGGCCGTCCAGGACGTAGATCGTCTCGGGCGTTTCGATGCCCGGCCGGGTGTCGGTGCGCTGGTGGGTGGAGACGCCGCCCTCCACCTCCCGGTCGAGGTACTGCAGTCGCCGGTGGAGCTTTTCGGGAGCGATTCTGAACAGGGTCCCGTGGTTGCGGTGCCGGAGTGTGTAGTTGACGTCCATGACGGTGGGGGAGTGCGATGCGCGGTGTCATGCGTGCTGAGAAAGGCGACGGGCCGGGCACGGGCCGTCCCGTGGAGCGCTCTCAAACCCACGCGCCCTGTGTCAGATTCAGAAAGCGCCCCGTCGCCGCGAGTTCTACGTTGTTTTCCCGTTTCGGGCTTTGCCTCGCACTCCCTGTTCCGCGTGGCGTTACCCCCCGCGAGCCTGTTTCTCTCACAACCGATGTCTCCCAACGAGGCGTCTCCCCATGCCGATGGATCTCCCAACCTCTACGTTTCGCGTGTGCAAAGGCCCCCGGTTCCCCCAGAAGGGCCGCCCAGTGGCCGTCGTGACCGGGCGGGCCGAAGACGGCCTGCCGCCGGACCCACTGGTTCATCTGGAGTACTTCGTGTTCTTTACCCGCGACTCCGACCCCTTGATCGCCCGTGCCTTCCGGGCCCTGGGAACCGTCCCCGAGGCGGTCGACCTGAAGGAGGAAGACCTCGACCTGTCCTACTTTCTCGGGCTGGGCCGGGAGGACGCGGAGGCAAGGGTCAGCGAGCACCTTGAGTCGTTCTACGACGATCCGGTGCAGGTTTTGGGTAGGCAGGCGGCCCGTCTTGAATGGACCGACCCGTCGTACCTGGCCGACCTGTATTTCCGCGTGGTGGGCCTGGGGGCGTTCCGGCGGATCGCCGGGACGACCAGTTCGCCCGAACTGGAGCGCTATCTCGATGACCTTGACGACAACGGGGCGATTCTTGACCGGCAGGGCATCTCCGCCTGAGAGCTTCCCGCACGCGGGCTCCCGAGATGAATTTGACTGACGATTGTGCGGTCGGGAAGACTGAACTCGTCGCCCGAGACTCCCTCGAAATGAGGAACGATTCCGTGTCCGGAGTCGCAGTGAGTCAATCGATTCTAGGAAGAATCTTGAGCTACGGCACCATCGAAGTCCGTGGAGAGGAAGCTGATGGTGTAAGATTTGGATACATCAAGAAACCAGAGGAACTGAGAAACACCATGCAGAAATATCTGGCGGATGTAGCAGATGAAGCCCAGTAGCCTCAGTGGGAATCGCTGGGGAGGTGCAGAGAGTCAAAGAGCGACGAGCGATGATCTCCTCGTCCACTTTGGCCTTCGTGTCGGGTTTTCGGAGTTTGAGATCGTCCCTCCCCGAAAACCCTGTAGCACTCGGTCTAGAATTAAGCTGTAGGCCTGCGAGCCGCACCAATGTTTTAAGCGGCTTCTTTGACAATCTCGGCCCCCTTAGCGCCACCAGCTTGTTTCTTCCAGACAGCTTGTTTTTCTCAGATCCTCTTCCAAACTTGCGTCTGATTAAAACTACATGCCATCTCAAAACCCTGACCTAACTATGCGTAAATTCGTACTCCCATGTCTCATTGCTTTCGCACTGGTTCTTTCGGGTTGTTACAGTGCTCAAGTAACGACCGAGAAGGAGCCAGGTGGGGAAACAATTGAAATGCGCAAGACCGGATTTGTCAACGGTCTAGTGATGCAAGGTATGCCTGTAGATGGAGCCAGGATGTGTCCTAATGGTGTGGCCTCTGTGTCGACGGAGCTCACATTCTTGGACCAGTTCCTTGGGGCACTCACAGGCGGAATCTACTCTCCGATGACCGTCACCCTTAACTGCGCATCTGGCGAGATGTCTGGCGGAATGTCCAAGCTTGTGCCAGCGCCGGACATCGACTTCAAGCTTCCGGAAGAGACCAAGCAGACGGAGGTTGAAAAGACCATCAGTGCTGCGGCTCAGAAGTCGGCGACCATGGACCGTCCCGTTCAGGTGAAGTTCACCAGCCAGTAGGGCGTCTACTCTTCCCGGTCTGTTCGATACGTATTAAAGAAGAGTAGGGACGGGCGATGGGCAAGAGGCGTTCTACCCTTCGCTCATGAAAGCTAGTGTTTTCAACGCTCAGTTGCTCGCCTCTCCGGTCTGTCGACCCGGGGAGGCGGGCGTTTTTGTTCGTCCCCACTGGGCGCGGGACGAAGGCAATGTGCTCAGCGCCTCCACGCATGTCTGTGCCAGATTGTGCCGCGACTGACGTTTCCGCGGGTTTTAAGTAAGACGACGGCCGCTGGGCTGCCCGGTTTTTGTGTCTTAGACAGCTGGATCCCCACATTCCTCTGCTCCGTTACGCCGAAGAATTGATTGGCGAGGGGCTGATTCACCCTGCTAGCGGTGAGCGCGCACTGACAATTTTGAAAGCCCCTCTGCCAACTCTCCCGGCTCGGACGTTTTCTTTTTGCACCAAAGCCTTCCAGTAGGTCTCAGAGTCTCCCCCTCCTGCCTGCACTTCGACATCGGGTTACTTCTGCACCCACACCCGCGTCGAAAGGGCCGATGGCCATCGACGGACGGCACGTCCTCCGAGTGATTTCGGAGATTCTGGGACACCCCAGTCCCCAGGTCACGAGATGCACTTGCCAAATAGAAAACGCCCCTCAAATCGCCGCTTGAAGGCGTTGAGGGGCGCTTAAGGCGGTGCGAAAGGGGGGACTCGAACCCCCACGGGGCTAGGCCCCACGAGATCCTAAGTCTCGCGCGTCTACCAATTCCGCCACTTTCGCGTGCGGAAGAGGGGTCTCAGAGCGCCATTTCGGGGGATTTTTGCCCCGATTCCGGCATTCTGTACACACCTCTGGTCACAGCTGGGTAATTTTGATGTGTACAATTTTTGTACACAGGCAGGATGTCTTGGTGCCCAGTTCATAGAATATCGGGGAGCACATACGGCACTTCCGAAGTCTGGTTCAGTGCCGGTCGCAAGAAGCCGTATAGAAAAGTGAGGAAGATGGCATCCGGGAGTCCCCCGGAAGGGTGCTTGGTGGACAGAGCCCGTCACACGGGGTGCCCCGCGAGCGTACACGGCTCGCTATGCAAGCGCCCCCCCGGATGACTGCCGCCGTCCCGCACTCCTCCTACCCGACCGAATGGGCAGGAGGGAAGAACCCCAGCTCAGTGGTGGCTTCGGCAAACTCTTCGTGGAAGGCAGAGGGCTCCTGCTGGAGCTCCTCCAGCGACGGTGCAAGACGGGCGTACGGCTCCGTGGACTTCACCGACGAGTAGCCGAAAAGCTGCATCAGATCCCTCGACGTGTACCCCAGGAGCATCAGCCACGAGGCGCAGGTGTGCCGCGTGCAGTTCGTGAAGTTGAGCTCCTCATCGAGCCCAGTCTTCCGCACGTACCGCTTCACGGTGCGCGAGAGGCGCCGTGTGTCAATCTGCTCCGACCGTGCCCCACCGAAGAGGAAGTCGGAATCCGCATTGCCTTCGGCAGCCCCCTTCGCTACCTCCAGGGCCATTGAACACAGCGGGATTTTTCGGTCGTAGTCGTCTCCTTCGTAGTCGAAGTGAGCCGGGTTGGGCTCCTTATTGGGGGCAGGGACCTGGAGCGTCTCCTCATCGAAGTCGACATGCCGGACCCGCACGTGCTTCAGCTCCCCGGGGCGGAGGCCCGTCGCCGTGGCAAACTTCAAGGGCGGGAGCACCCAGATCAACTCGTTCTCCTTGATCCCCTTCCGACCCTCCATCTGGGAACGCCTCTCGTAGTCCGCTTCGATGGCGTAGGTGAGCTCGGCAAACTCTTGGGGGGAGAGGTAGGGGCGCTCCACTGCGGGCGGCTCCGGGCGCTCTACGTCCTGCATGGGGTTCTGCCCAGGGCGGATGTGCTCCTCGCCCACGAGCCACTCGTAGAAGGCGTTTAGCCGAGAGTACATGCTCACCCTGTAGGCGTCAGATATGGAGGGGCGCCCCAGGTACTCGCGGATGGTTTCTGGGCGCACGTCCTCCGGTGTGTCTACGAGCAGGGGCGTGTGATCCTGGAAGAAGGTCCCGAGCGTTCCACGAAGCGTGCGACGGGTATTGTCCGTGAGCCCCTGACGGTTGATGTACCGACCGGCAGCTTCCTTCCAGGGGATCCCTCCAGCTCCGTTGTCCTCGTCTGCCTCGTCACGTGCGCCTCTGCCCGCGTCGTCACCTCCTTGTGGGGAGCTCCCTGTGTTCTCTGTCTCGTCCGTGTTGCCTGTGTCGTTGGAGTCTGTATCGCTGGGGTACGTCATGTGGGCCTCTCATGTGTGAGTGAAAAAGTGGATCCGCATGGACACAAGGGGTGTCCTGCTCGCGAGATGTTTGTCGCGGCGCGGCACTCACCATGGTAGGCAGAGGTCAAGCCAAGTGAATGAACCAGGCATGATTTAAAGTAGGCCCGAAAATAGCAATAAAGTGCAGGTCATAAGTATGGCTTACCTGTCATGGCGCGTGATGAAAGCCTCTGTTTAACGGAGCTGAAGGGCATTATTAAGTCCAAATGCTCTGTATTTTCGGTGCATAGAACCCCGGGGTCAAAATCATCAAAGGGGGGGTGGGTTCGGCGTTGTCTAATGTGCTCAGAGACTAACTTCAATACGTCAGTTTCGGGCCTATATTAACGATCATCTAAACATATTATGTGAGAGTTTTTTTCGTCGGTAAAAATCTGTTGGACCAGTTATCCTATTCTTTGCAATTCATGTCATCAACATCCGGTTGCGGTCGCAGATGTAGAAGGTATGTTGGGGCTACCTGATCGCGGGACCACGGCTTCGGTCACTTGCTACTTCACCTATTTCCGGCACACGCAGAGATCATGATAGACGCACCCCCAGGCGCACGTTATGAGACACCCTCCATGACCCCGTCAGATTTGGCGGAGCGGGCACGCAATCTCCGGGAAGAGTCGGGCCTCACGCAGCGGGATCTTGCAGACAAGATCGAGTGCTCCCCCTCGACGATCTCGAAGGCGGAAAACTACCACAAGGGCGACGGGATGATCAGCGCCCGCATCACCATCATAGAGACGCTGACCGATGAGAAAGTGGAAGGGCCCTTTTACGGGTAATGGGACAAAACCCTCCGGCGAAATGCGCCCACGCCATTCCGAAGCAGGGAAAATCCGGGGGTGTTTGGTTTATACGGACCCGTTACCCCTGGAAGATCAGTCCTGTCTCGTCGTCGTACGGGCTCGGCTCGGTTAGCGCCACTACCTGCTCGACGTTATCGGTCCCTACCTCGACTTCTTGGGTGACGAAGCGATCCGAGTACTGATCGTAGCGGTAGCTGGGGACGGAAACGGTGTGTTGCGTGGTCGCCTGCTGGAAGGCCCGGTAGCCCTCGTACTGGTCTTGCACGTCATCTTCGGAGACGAACACCTCAACCTGTGGGCCAATGATCCGGCTTTGCCAGCGGGCAGTGTCGGTCTCGTCCTCGTCCTGCGCAGTTTGTGGACGAATGAGCCAGTGCTGCCGAAACTCCTGGCGAAGGGACTCCTGGTTGCGCTCTGCCTGATCGGAAAAGCTCAGCGGCTCGCTGTAGACGGCGTTTGTGCGCTCCTTGAGGTCGAGCTTCGTCAGGCGCTGTCCCTCTTGTAGCTCTTCGTCGGTTTGGAGCAGGGCATCGGAGGCTCGCCACCCTTCTCCAGGCGAGAGGGTGCCGTAGGGAGCCGGGTACAGGGTGCCGTCGCGAAGAGGACGAATGAGGTGCAGGGTGCCGTCCGAGTCGCCAAAACGGCTTAGGCGCCCAGTGCGCTGCGCGAGGCGGTCGATGGGGCACAACTCGCTGACCATCACCGGGGCGCTGACGTTGAGGCTCATCTCGCCGATCTGTGTCATCACCGCGACCCCTTCGTTACTGCCGTCACTGCCGCCGTCCCCAAGCATTGCCCGGATCGCCTGCTCTTTGCTAGCTTTGTGGGGTTCGGTGAAGCGGCTGTGGTAGAGCACGAGGTCGTCTCGGTGCCGCGCAAGGAGGCGGTAGTACGCCGCTGCCCGAGCCACGGTGTTGGCGTAGACGATCAGCCTTGGCGCCTCACGGGCAGTGTCAATGAGCCACTGCATATCCTCAGGTTCTGCTCCATCCTGATCGGGCTCCTCCACACCGTGAACGGACACAATCTCCACGGTGGTGTCGGCGGTAGTTGTATCGAGCGGGGAAGGAGGGTCCTCGCGGTCGGGAAAGTAGACGCTCAGGTGCTCGTCAGGCAGGGTGGCACTCATGACCAGCACGGGGACTTCTAACTCCCGCAAGACCGCCATCATCGTCTCGATGTTGGCCTGCACCACGTCGTCGTAGAAGTCACACTCGTCGATGATGAGGGCGCTGTGGGCGAGGTTGGCGAAGCGGAGATGGTCTTCCTCACGTCGCCCGGTGAGGCAGGCAAGCACCTGATCGATAGTGGTGACGGTCAGTGGGTACAGAAACTGACGCGCCATTGACAGCCGCTCGAAGAGCCGATCTGCGCCATCGAGGTGCTGCCACGCGCTAGAGTGATAGAGCCCGCTTGTGACATGCGATTCGGTGTCTGCGGCGAGCGAGGAGGCGGTGAACCGGGTGGGCAGAGCGATGATGGCACGGCGGGCCCGCTGACTGCGGACCTGCTCACGGGCCCAGAGGAGTGACGCAGCGGTCTTGCCGGAGCCGGTCTCTGAGCGCAGCGCAAGTGTCGGCTTGTCGGCGTGCTCCAACGCTGCCTCCTGCACCGGACGGTAGTGCGGCGTGCCGTCTTCGCCTGTGTAAGGGAAGTGGTACCGGAAGGGGCGCAGGGGAAGCGGGTCGGGAGCGTCCGGGGCCTCGATTTGGCTTGCGCGGCGGTCGGCGAGCTGAAGAAGCGCCCGAACCACGTCGTATTCGTAGCGCTGACGCACCAGCGCGGAGAAGTCTTTGTGGCGCCCGTTACGCTGCTGCTGGCGCATCTCCTGCCAGTACCTCGTGTGGTCGTCGTAGCCAGAACCTCCGGTGGTCCAGCGGTCCTCGTGGGCCCATGAGAGCTTGTTGTGGTGAGCGCCGATGGCGACCCGAGACGGGTCATCGAGCGTTGCGCTCTCGTCGCCGTCGATGGTGCGCAGAGAGGCGAGCTCGTGCCGCAGCCCGACCTTCCGAAGCCGATCCTCCTCTGCGCATCGCTGCCAGCGGTCGTGGGCCTTGCCCCGGTCGTGGTGGACGGCGGCTTGGAGCAGTCGCTCTCGCAAGTCTGCGCCGGTCAAACGATGATACTTTACGTGGTACCGCAGACGAGCGAGGATGGACTCTGCCTCCGCCACCACGTCTTCCGTGTGCTCTTGAAGCGTAAGGGGCGGATCTGTCTTGGCAAGCGCGTAATCATTCATTCGACAGCTGCATGATTATCTGCGGGATGAGGTTGACACCACAAAGGGACGATTCAAACGGAGGCGACACGCGCAAGGCGCTACGCTGCTACAACGACTTTCAACACCTAAAGGGTACGATTTAAGCACGTATTGAGATCGATCTCCCACCCGAACCGCTCACCTTTCGACACCAAGACGGTACGATTTAGACCGCATTTTTTGCAGAATGTCTGTCCGGTACTCCTCCTTTCTACACCTGAACAGTGCGATTCAAACTCGCCGTCCCCTTTCGCTCCGCGTCCTGGTACGTCATCTTTCAACACCATAACGGTACGATTAAAACGACCTTGCCCGCAGCGTCCAGGATCTTCTGCTGCGCCTTTCAACACCACAAAGGTACGATTTAGACTGAACCGTGAATCAGCGCGGTTCAACGTGGTGGCGTGCTTTCAACACCTCAACGGTATGATTTAAACCCGTCGCGGCAAAGCGCGTCTTCCCGCATCCTTCCTTTCAACACCTCAAAGGTACGGTTCAAGAGTCTAGGAGGTAGTTTGTCACCACGATATCGATGTTCTTTCAACACCTCAACGGGACGATTCAAACTACGAGGCGCTGGCAAACGGCAGGGCGCCCAATGGTCTTTCAACACCTCAACGGTACGATTCAAACGCCGTTCTCGCTACGACCGACTCGATCCTGTACCGCTTTCAACACCACAAAGGGACGATTCAGACCTTTGAGATAGCCGCTACGCGCTGCTCCTCCGAGCGCTTTCAACACCTCAATGGTACGATTCAAACGCGTTACGGACACAGTACACTGGCCCGTGCCGTCCTTTCAACACCTCAACGGTACGATTCAGACCGTACTGGAACGCCTCGGCGTCCACGTAATCGGCGATCTTTCGACACCTTAATAGTACGATTCAAACGCGACGGCTGCGACAGCCGCAACGACTGCCGTAACCTTTCAACACCATGAAGGGGCGATTCAGACTCCATCCAAGTGCGACTCTACCAGACAATCAAGCTCTTTCAACACCTTGACAGTACGATTTAGGCTTCTCCACGAGAATGGGTATATCAAAATCTTCGCCCTTTCAACACCGCAAGGGGACGATTTAGACTCTTCGGCGTGCAGGCTTCCTCGTCGTCAAACTCCATCTTTCAACACCTCAATGGGGCGATTCAAATCGTTGAGCACGTTCTGATCCCGCTCAGGATACTAAAATTTTCAACACCAAAATGGTGCGATTCAGGTCTCCGTCGAGGACTGGGTAAAGCTGTCCGTACAGCATCTTTCAACACCAAAAGGGTACGATTCAAACCGTGATGATCGACGTGCTCAAGAACCTGCAAGGCGTCTTTCAACACCTCGACGGTACGATTCAAACTGGATCATGCCTTGGGGGACCTTCAGGGCTTCCTGCTTTCAACACCTCAACGGTACGATTCAAACGATCGTAACACACGAGATCGGACATGTCCTGGGAATCTTTCAACACCTCAAAGGGACGATTCAGACCCTGTGGCGCCCATGGGTCGTACGAGCCCCGCATGTACTTTCAACACCTCAACGGTACGATTCAAACGGTCCCTACGAGAAGCAGGGCACCGACTACCTGTACTTTCAACGCCTCAATGGGACGATTCAAACCGGCTGAAGGCAGCGGCGAAGCGAAAGCAGAAGATCAACTTTCAACACCTCAATGGGACGATTCAAACAATCTGCCGCTCGATCTTTCGAAGGTCCTCGGTGGCCTTTCAACACCTCAATGGGACGATTCAAACCTGCTTCACCAGGTCGAGAGCGTGGCGGTCGTGGACCTTTCAACACCTCAATGGGACGATTCAAACCCTACCAGTTCGTCTCAGAAGCCGATTTTCTGGAGGCTTATCAGGCATCTGAGGGTTGTAGACGGAATATCTGGTCATAACACAGGAAAATTGTCGTCACCCTCCCGCGGTTTTTACGCCACCGGAGGGGGACGAGGTTGTGCGGTAAGCATACGAGGTGCTACTCTGCCTCTGTGAAATGCTCCACGTTGCCCAGCGCGTCTCGTTGCAAGTAGATCAAGGGAGTTTATGAGCTAAATTCTATCCTTGAAATAAGCAGTTCTGCGAGATTCGAGCGCTCCTTTGATCGCCCGATGGTACGATTCATGCATTCCATAGGACATCCAGCTCGTCGCGATACGCCTCGTTTCAACGCCACAAAGGGACGATTCAAGCCATTGAGCACGTTCTGCTCCCGTTCAGGATAGTAGAACTTTCAACACCACAAAGGGACGATTCAGACTTGGGCATAGGCTCAAGGGCTTGGTCAAAAGGGCGCTTTCAACACCTCAACGGTACGATTCAGACTGATGCCGGGAGCTTCGTCCATGACAAATAGCATGTGCTTTCGACACCTCAAGGGTACGATTCACGCGACGGACAACCTGTCCCGGAGCTGGTGGGGCAACTACTTTCAACACCTCATCGGGACGATTTAGACGAGGACTGGGTGGTCCATGTCACCGACCTGCACGCCTTTCAACACCTCAAGGGGATAATTCAAACTGCTGACGCAGTAATGACGAACGAGTTCGCGCAGTTCTTCCAACACCTCGAAGGTACGATTCAGACGATCTTCGTGCCGGGTCGGTGTTCGGGTTTAGCCATCTTTCAACGCCTCAAAGGTACGATTCAGACCTGAGGCCCGAAAAGAGGCGTTTAAGGCAGTAGGCCCTTTCAACACCTCAAAGGGACGATTCAGATGAGAAAAGATTGAATAAACGTGGTCTTTCCGCAGCCCTTTCAACACCTCAAAGGGACGATTCAGATCAAGGCGATCCGCGACCAGCGCGTCGGCCACGACCACTTTCAACACCTCAAAGGGACGATTCAGATTGCGCTCCCGCCCCGCTGAGATCGGACTCGTAAGCCGCTTTCAACACCTCAAAGGGACGATTCAGATCCTGCCAGTTCGCCTCAAAAGCCGATTTTTTGGAGGCTTATCAGGCACCTGAGGGTTGTAGGCGCAATATCTGGTCATAACTCGGGGAAATCGTCGTCACCCTCCCCGGGGCTTTTGCGCCACCGGAGGGGGACGAGATTTTGAGGGCTGGGCAGTGAGCTTTTACTCTACCTCTGCAAAGTCCTCCAGATCGTTCAGTGCCTCGAACGTCTCGGCGTAGTCCATGGTCTGTTCGGCACGGTCGATGATTCCCTCGTCGCTGAGGGTGTTGAGTGCACCTTCGTAGGCGGACCGGACGCTGGGGGCCTCGTCCGCCGTGTCGTCCCCCTCGAAGTATGCGGCATCGCGCTCATCGAGCTCCGACTTGAGCCGATCCTGTTCGGTGTCGCCCATGGCGAAGTAGCGGGCTCCCTTCCGGGAGAGTCGCGTGTCGAGCACAATGAACACCTTCTGCGGCTCGCCCGTCGTCGCGTTGCGGGCCTGACTGGCGTAGGCGTTGAGGTACCGGGTCGCCTCCACGAAGAGACGTGCCCGCCGTTCTCGCTCCTCCAGAGGCGCGTGCCGCACCGTCTCCGTGCCTACGTGCAGGCCCCGTTCTCCGTCGCCGGTGGGCTTGTATTCGTAGCGCTCGGAGGTCGAGAGCGAGCCGCAGTCCAGGTGAAATGCCGCCCGCATGTGGTCCTCCTGGCTCAGCTCCATCGTGGCGATGTTTTGTGAGTCGTCCTGGGTACTGAGGCGGAGCAGGAGGTCGCGCACCGTGTCGCTGGGCTCTAGGGCGACAGCGGGCGTGGCGGAGATCGGTGCCGTGCGGCGCCCCGGCTCGCCCGCGATGTCGGTAATCATAAAGCCCCCCAGGTCCGCCCGCAGGTCCTTCTCGACCATAAAGGTGGTCGCGTCCCCGTTGCTAACGTACGTGTCGTCGGGCGCCTCCGGGTCGGTTTCGTTGAGGCGACCGATGGCTTCGAAGAGCGCGTGGCGCTGCATCTGCCCGGAGATGTAGACCCGGCCATCGGGGCGGCGCTTGATCGCGCTGGCGTTCCCGAGCTCATTTTGCCCGCTGTTGGCGCGGTGCATCTCCATGGGGGCCACGCTTGCTACAAGGATGGACTCAATCGTCATAGGCTTGAGAGAGTACTGGTGTAAATGAAGCGTAAGTGCGTGCCTACCGGGCCGTGTCGCCGGACAGGCTCCATCGGTTACGGAAGGTCGGAGATCGCGTCGTCGAGGTCAGTCGGAGAACTGGCGTCTTCTTGCGGCGGTACATCCGAGGGGTCGGTCTCTCCCGCTTCGGCTGTGGTATCGGGGGCGCCCTGTTCAGGGGCAGGTTCCTCGCCGCTGGCTTGCGGCTTGCCTTCAGTTGCAGTTGCTTGGTCGTCACTGGTGGTGCCTCGAAGGCGCATGTAGGCCACCAGCAGGTTGCGGGCCTCGCGCAGCGTGAGCTCCCCAGCGGTGGTCTGGTCGAAGAACTCTCGGGCTCCAGGTGGGAAGTCCGACCCGGTGAGGCGACCCACCTGCACGCTAATGCGGGCGATCAGCTCCGGGCCATCGTCGCAGTCGTACAGGGTGCTTTCAAGGCTGGAGAGGATGGTCTGCTTGTTCTGCCGCTTGGTGTCCCCGGTGCCGTCGGCGGCGTGGTACGCCTGCGTGTTGATGTGCTGCGCCGCCGCACGGGCGGAGTGCACGAGCGAGGAGTCGTAGTCGGGCATAAAGTACGCGTCGAAGAGTGGCGAGAAAGAGCGTGGGTAGGTCGCGCGAAGGGAGATAAAGTCCCTGAAGTAAGCAGGGTTGAACCGGAGTAGCCAGCGGCGGAGGACGCGCTGAACATCTTCCTCGTTGGCGTTCGTTTGGATCTTCCAGGCATTCTCCAGGGCAGGGCGAAGAATTCCCTTGCGGGCGAGCGTGGCGACGTGAGAACCCGCCGTTTCACTGCGGTTCGTCCCCGACGTGTCTATGACGTACACCCGCCGGTTTGCAAGGGCCTCCAGGACCGGTTTTGCGTCGTCGAAGAAGCCATTCTTCCGGGCCCAGCTGCCGATTCCCGCCACGACGCCGAGGGTGCCGAACGTCCATCCGGGGGGTGGGTCGGGGAACGTCCCCTCATTTTGCAGGAGAAATGGCTTGCCGTCGTCGTTTGTATTTGCCTGCGTTGGGCCTGGGAGGCTGGGCTGGAGATCCAGGTACAGATCCAGATACGAGAGCAACTCGGGAAGCGGAAGGTCGGGAATAACCGCCCCCCGATCAGATTCACCAGTCCGGCGTGCTGCCTTCAGGGGCGTGAGCGTGGTTACAGTGCAGGCAAGCGTAAAGAGGCGCGTCTTCTTGACGTTGCTTGCGCTCGCCTTTCCAATGGAGAGCCTAGTGGCGGGTGGGTAGTACCGCTGAATGATTTCCTTCCCGGGCAGGGGGTTGTTGATGAATCCGTACCGCTGTCCGTTCAGTTGACCGTCCCCGAGCAGGACGTGGGGGCGCACGAAATAGCCGTTCGCCCCAACCTGCTCGCCGGGCGTGCCATCGAGCTCCTGAACCAGATGCCCTTCAACCTCGCTATTCGGGGGGTATTCCGGGTTGGGAAAGTGAATGCGGATCTCGCCCATGAGCTGGCGGATGCGTGCCTCAAGGGCCTCCTCCAAGTCGTGGCCCTGTATGGCAGCCTCCGCCTCTTCCGCAGTTTGGGCGCCAAACTGAGTGAGGAGCGTCTCCGCCAGCCCGTAGCGCGAGAAGTAGTAGGATCGAACTCCGTCCACCGTTCGAGGAGGGGTTAGTGAAGAAGTTGATTCAGGCGAGTGGCAGCGCTGGGTTACTCGCTGGTAAAGTGGAAATGGACATCGACCCAGCCATCGCTGGTCCCGAGGTAGAGTGGCCCCCTAGGTGCCTTCAGGGCTGCTCGTAGAGCGTTGCCTGCCGCTTTCGTTGTGTCCACGTCGTAGACCCAGGGCCCGTCTGTGACCACGTACTCCCGCTTCACAGGCGTCTTGCCGTACCCGTAGTTGCCAGCTTCGTCCTGAACCCCGCGCCAGTCCTGATTGCTTGCAGAGGCGCGGATCCGAGCAGTGTCGCGCCACTTGTGCAGCCACTGCGTATCGTCGTAGGTCTCTGTGCCTGGGGCCTCCGTCAGCTCAAGCTCGTAATAGGGGGCAAGGAGCGGCTGGTAGTCCCGACTTCGCCTGCCGCTGATGCTCACGTCTGCTTCTGCTTCGTCGGCGAGGGTCTGCTTTAGTTTGTACCCGAAGGCGCCCTTGTCCCAGCCGAAGTGAAGCCCGAAGGCGTTCTCGATCATGCCGTACAGCTGACGCTTCGGAGGCGTGGTCTCGGTCTGAAAGTGCTTGCCCGGCACGCTCGTGTTCATCGACAGTGGCACGAGGGGCTCGACGGTCAGGGTGCCTGTGGCGTCGGCGCCCAAGGGGTCCTCCAGAAGAAAAGAGAGATCAATGTCAGGCATCGCTGGATCGTTGGTTGCGGTGGCAGTTGGGCCTTGCGGGCCTACGAGCGAGCGTACGACATGGGAATAATCGAACCCATTCCCATTCCGGTCAGTCCCCCTAGACCGACACTCATCACAAGTCCGTGCAGGTCGGGTAGCGGGGCTGTCACCTCGACGGGACAGAGGTTGCCTCGAAACTCCAAGTCACCCACCTGCACTACCTTGGTGCTTGGATTGCGCTCCTCAGAAAATGACACCTCGACTTCCTGGGCTGCTTCTTCGGGAATGCCGAGCGCGTCAAGCTTTGAGCGGGTGGTTGTGGTCACGTACTCGTCTGCCTGGGGGGCGTCGTAGCGCAGGTGGTCGCCGTCATCCCGCACCAGAATCGGGCTCTCGGCGAAGTAAGTCGCTGTGCCAGTAGGGGGCTCCACGACCGTGACGCTATCGATGGCGATGCCTTCCAGGATTTCAGCGTTCTCGTCGACAGATGCCAGAAATTCTTCAAGGGGTTCGCGCTCGGCGACCCCGAGGCTCCACGTAGCAGGCTCACTGAAGACAAATCCGTGTCGTGTCACATCTGCCTGCCCCTGAATCCACCCAATGGAGTGCAGGCTGAGCCCATCATGATGGGCGTAAGAGGGAGCCCGGTCGTAGAAGGCCCGACCCAAGAGCTCCCCATAGTTGAACGGGTGCAGCCGAGGCTCAATGTCGAGGTCAAATTGGACTTTCATCGTCTGAGAGAGGACACCTTGTGGACGAACGTGGACGTGCTCAACGGAGAAGAAATAGCCTGGTAGGGAGCGTCCCGCAGGCGCTGCCAACATAGGGTCTGTTTGGGTCGAATTAAACTTTCTGTAGGCGTTGGGAGCTCGGACCACTGTCGGCTCGTGGCCCCCTGGTCAATGCCGACCGCTCACACAATACAAAGGCAGGACCTGCACATCGGAACCGAAAGTTCCGATGTGGTCTTTGCATTGCGTACATTGGCGTGTCACCATTGGCATGTCCCACCTTCACCCGCATGGCTGGGATACAGTCAGCGCGCTCAGTATATTATGTACCCGTATCGTTCTAGCTTATGGCTGCCACCGACCATCCGCCGTCTTCGTACGACCCCGATCCTCCAACCCGAGTCCAGCTACACAAAGCCTTATCTCGTGGACGACAGATTACGCAATCGGAAGCGTCCGACGAACTTGGGGTGTCGAAGCGACGCGTGCGGGATGTCGTCAAAACGCTTCGTGAGGAAGGCGTGCCCGTGCAGGAAGCTTTCGAGGATCGTCGGCGCGTGTACTACCTGAAGCCGGGCGACTGGCACTCCGAGGCTATCACTCTCAATATCCCCGAGCGTCAGCTCCTTACCCTGCTTGTTGCTACGCAGGCAGCACGCCCGACCCTTTCTCCCACGCCTCTCGCAGAGGACCTTGACGCTGCCTCTGCGTCGCTCGAAGAAGCACTAGGGGGAAGGGTTGTGTCTTTCATTCCAGCCTTTGAGTCGGAGCGGTGGCACTTCAGCCGAGCCACGTCGGTTGGCATCAATCCCGACGTGTTCTGGGCCTTGAAGCGGGCCATTGCGGACCGGCATCCCGTGTACATCGACTACTACTCTGCCTCCCGAGGGGCCTGGAGTCGGGATCGGAAGATCGATCCGCTAATGTTTGCGGTGCGCCGGGGGGCCTGGCTCTGCGTGGCGTACTGTCACAAGCGGGACGCCACCATCGACTTTAATCAAGTTGGGATCGAGCAGGTAGAGGTGGCAGAGGAGGAGCACTTCGCTCCGCCGTACGACTTTGACCGAGGCGAACACTTTGAGGGACGTTTCGGAGCGCTAGCAGGAGGAGACGCCCACGAGGTCGTCCTGTGGGTTGACGATGAGCATCAATCGTATTTTGAGCGGAAGCTTTACCACCCGACGCAGGACGTGTCCTCCACGGAAGAAGGAATCGAGGTTACGTTTCGAGTTCAGGGCCTCGACGAGATTGCGTCGTTCATTCTGTCGTGGGGGTCGGGCGTTGAAGTACGCAGCCCCGAAGCGTTGAAGGATCGTCTTGTGCAAGAAGCGAAGGCGGTCGCAGATCAGTACGCGTGAAGGGACTTGCGAGGTGAAATCAGGGTGTTGGCTGGCAAAAAGCTGGCATGACTGGTTGCCAATGCCTGCTCACCGCGTGCCCTTGTGCGCCTGTAGCGATCTGCACGCACCACCTACGGAAAATCTACGTCCCTGTATAGGCCCTCCACATGAGCGTGTAAGAGGACCGGGAGATGGTTGGGGGAGATGTACAGATTTGCCATGATCGCCCGAGAGGAGGCACGTAGAGCGATGATGGGCGCTCTCCCATCCATCATTGCCTGTGCATTACGTCTTGTGGGAGCCTTTGGCCTGTGACTGCCCTTTTCATCAGGACAGGATTCGGTTCAGCGCTGGATTCTGCCTCTCCGGGCAGGTGGGTATGGCAAAGAGATGTGGTATGACGGGCAAAAATACTAAGCAGGTAGTATTTAGCTTGTTCACGATGTCTCACGGGTTTTGCTAACGACTTTGTTGTCGGTTGGTACCCGGAGTTGTATCCCGTCACCCGCCTGCGTACCTTCGCTGAATAGACCGCAGAAAGACTTCAGTCTATCCTGGTTGGGGCTTTTACTACCGTCGAACTCTTCTTCCCTCCAAGTAATCAGCATAGGGTAATGTACGTTTTGGTGGTGAAATAGGAGGAAGAGTCAACAATCTTCAGTTAGCCAAGCCCCCCCTTAAATTTCGTTTTCGACGGAGTTGGGTGGTCCAAGTCCCTTAGACAAGGTGGGCTACGCTAATGTGAGTAAGAGGTATCGTACTCGAAGGTTTAATTTGACATCAAAAAAGTAACAAAAGAATACATAATAAATACGTAATTGTATGTAAAAAAACACATATAATACACACACCCAAGCCAAAGACAACAAACACCCCACCCCCCCAC